>JAUVVT010000378.1 GCA_030604505.1 bacterium
ATTTTCTATTGCCTCTGAAGAAGCAAAGAGGATTAATGGAGATTATCTTACGCTTGATATAACAAGCGCTGCAAAAGGGAGAGCGGGCATTACAAGAAGATTTCCCTTAGGGGCTGTACTCGGGATAACTCCGTTCAATTTTCCCCTTAATCTGTCAGCACATAAAATTGCACCTGCCCTGGCATGCGGGAACACTATAATCTTAAGACCCTCTTCGCAGTGCTCAATATCAGTATTAAAACTTGGAGAGATAATTATGGAGGCAGGAGCCGTTCCAGGTTCAATAAATGTCCTCCCCTCACATACATCTGTCGGCGAAATGCTCGTAAGAGACCAAAGATTAAAACTTCTCACATTCACAGGAAGCGCGGAGGTAGGATTCTATCTGAAAGGGTTAGCAGGAAAGAAAAAAGTAGTTCTTGAATTAGGCGGAAATGCCGGTGCAATTATTCACTCCGATGCGGATATCGATTTTGCTGTAGATAGGTGCATAATTGGAGGATTTGGATATTCTGGTCAGGTATGCATTTCTGTGCAGAGAATTTTTGTACACGAACAAATATTTAAAAAATTTACTGATATATTTCTTGAAAAGGTCAAAAATATAAAATCTGGCGACCCGATGAACGAGGAAACACTTGTTGGTCCGATGATTGATGAAAACTCTGCAAAAAGAACTGAAGAATGGATAAATGAAGCGGTTTCAAACGGGGCAAAAATTTTAAGCGGAGGGAAAAGAGAAGGAACACTTTTTGAACCAACCGTTTTAACCGATGTCTCACCCGATATGAAGGTCTGCTCAAATGAAATATTCGCTCCAGTAGTTACACTCACAGAATACAAAGACTTCAGCGATGCGGTGAAAGAGGTTGATAATTCAAGATACGGACTTCAGGCAGGGGTATTTACCAATGATATTAAAAGGATATGGTATGCTTATGAGAATATCGAGGTCGGAGGAGTAATAATAAACGATGTGCCAACTTTCAGAGTCGATAACATGCCATACGGCGGGGTTAAAGATTCCGGAAGTGGAAGGGAAGGGGTTAAGTATGCTATTGAAGATATGACCGAGTTAAAATTACTCGTCCTGAACTTAGGAGAATAATCTTATATATAATATTGCTGGGTAATTCCAATTCTCAAGTATTCCTGCAAAATTGCCGATTTATATAACGACAGACACCTATTTTCTCTGAAAAGAAAGTAGGTTCCGCCACAGCGGATCCGCCTTTGGCGGAAAAGAAACTTTATGCCTATTATCATATATCTCAGTTTAATTTGGTAATCTTATATGAAAAGAAGATATTTATATTTTTTACTGTTATTGTTCTGTCTGCATAATATCTCATATACTCAGGTTCACAGCGGATATATTGTTAAAGCGATAGATAAACTATTTATCATTGACTGTGGAAAAGATGATGGAATCCAGAACGGGTCAAACTTTATGGTTTACAATCATTTAAAAGGGAAAGGTAAAACGAGAAATAAAAGTGACCTTGAATTTTTTGGCATTGCAGAGGTTACACAGACTTTCGATAAGTTGTTAGTTTTGAAATTTAAATCCTTAAATGAAAATTCAAAACCAAAAGAAAGAAATTATATCAGCCTGATACCTTTAAAAGAAGAAAATCCTGTCAATATATCTAATATAGCAATGAAGGCAGAAGAGGAACGCAACACCGTTCAACCTTTAAAAAGCAGCAAAAATATAGAAATCAAAGATAATTTTACAGGCAGGAAAGGGCTCAATTATTCCGTTAGTATAGGCTTTGTCGGTGGATTAGAAAATTTCCCTAAAGCGATATCGGATAAAATCGAAAATTTCCTCATAAGCGAAATCTACCCCTTTGGCAGTTCCATTAACAAATCGCTTCCTATAAAAGGAGGGGCTATTTTTACTGTTGAAAGGATAATAACCAGGTTCTCATCTGTCAGATTAAGTTATGGAAATTTAAAATATAATAGATACCTAACATCAGCAATCCCTGATATTCTTGACCCTTCTATTACGCTTCCTGAGCACTATGTTAAAGACTGGAAGTTCAAAATTAGAACCATTATTAATATATTATCTTTTGATCTATTGTTCGGAAACTTTGGTAAAATAAAAGATTCCGGTGAGGCGTATTCAAAAAATAGAGGGATTGTATTTTACGGGGGATTTGGCGGAGATTATGCTTCTTTTAACTATTCGACTAATGAAATAATTAAATTGCATAGATATGAAAGAGATGATGTTATTCATGACGAGACAAAGCATTCTTTAAGTGGATATTGGGGGTATCACGCACTTATGGGTATATCTTATTTCCTTCCTGCATTAAGAATATATGCGGAGGGCGGCTATACCTTCTGGAATGAAGAAATGTTGAAAAATAGTAATCCATTTCGAATTGGGTTATCATTCCATTTTTAGAAGGGAGGACAATGTGTTCGAAATAAAGAGATTATCTCTATTTCTGATGATACTTATGTTTGGATGTGAAAGTAATACTGAAATACCTTTACCTACAAATCCGTTAGAAAAATTTGCACTCCCAAAAGCAATCTTCTCCCTGACAGTAACACCAAATCCTATTTCAGCAACCTCTCCCACACAGACCTGGACTATTACAGAAACCAATGCAGTGAGTTTCGATATCGAACAAATTATATTAAAAACCTACGACCAAAATAATAACTTTATTAAAGAAAAATCCTTCACCCAAATTGAGATTACATCTCTATTCGAATCACAATATATTCCTCCATCATCCACCATAACAGGAACAAGAAACAATGACATTTCCGAACCTTCGGGATACTGGATTAATATTACAGTTTCGGGAACAGACGACAATAAGAATGAAGTATCAACTGAATATGTATTAAATATACAATAATTTATTGTTGGAGCTTGATGTGTCGAATTTCGATTATTCGAGAAATGACACGCAGGTGTTATACAAATCGGCACTTATGAAAATCCAGATAAACACTCATGCTGCTGTGCAGCGCCACGATACATGAAAATAAAGAAAGGGCGGGTAAACCCGCCCCTACGGAATCGCGCAGGGGTGAACCCGAAGGGCAGGCTTGTTCACCCTAATTATTAAATTTTATTCCATATGATAGGACAGATATTTTCGCACTAAAATAAATAATAACAATCACAGTTTCAATTTTGCAACACTATTCCTTACACCTTCAGCCGACTTATGTAAAGCAG
>JAUVVT010000243.1 GCA_030604505.1 bacterium
AAATAATTTCTCTATTTACACTAATATCGATGGGAAAGTTGTATCGTGTAAAATTAAATAAATAGCTGTTTTGATGGAATTTATCGATGGCGGTGCTAATACTTTTATATCTGATGTTTAAGAAATATGACTGAATCCCAAGCTCCATATAACCCAGTTCATTCTCATCAAAGTTCTTAAAATCATTATCATCCCCTTCAATAAAGGGTTTTTTTAATACAGGGAATACTTCGTTCAGATTAATTCCCAATCTCTGTGGCATAAACCCGCCTGATATACTTGTCTCACTTTTCTCATCTTTATACACTTTTCCCAAAACAAAAGATATAGGAGTATTGGGAAACTTGAACTCGCCGTTTTTTTCGTATATTCGTTTATTAATCAAAGCAGGGTCCTCAGATGAAATAGTATCACTCTTGGTTGACCAGTTTACATTCATACCTAATTTATCGACTGCAACAAGATATCCTATGTCCCTGAACATACCCATAAAGGTGATACCCTGACTATTAAAATCACCGCTAAATGTCCTGGAAAAACTTGTTTTTAATAGACTACCTGTTGAATAGTCTTCATATCCTGATTCATCGGTAAGTTCGAATGAATGACCGCTTGTCTCCAAGAATGCACCAAAGTTACCCCTTTTAAACCTGCCGATTATTCCGAGCAGGTTACTCGGAAACATTCCTTTTTTATTAATCTCGGAGTTATTCTGACCGAATATGGAATCTTCACCCTTCCCCTGCAGGTTGCTCAAATTAGTATAAATATATTTGTTTTTGTATCTTGTAATGTATGCAGGATTAAAAAACAGGTCTGAATAGAGGTCATCGACAAATCCGGAAAGGTTTGTACCGAGTCCCCTCATCCTGAAGGAATATTTAACCATTCCTTCCGAAGGGGTGGTGTAAATTATTAGAAATATTATTATTAAAAAACTTTTAAACCAACTCTTGAAAATTTTATGCATCTATACCTTCCGCATAATAAGGAAAATTTTTCCTTTATTTCCGTATAATATTAGTATAAGTCTTTGATTAACAACAATTAAAAATGCCTGAAGTAAAAAATGCAATTATTATGCCGTATATAAGTTTCTGTTCCGATATTCTTTATATATTGCTAATTATTTTTTTTATCGGCATAAAATTTTATAAACATTAGAAATTTTTAACAGTCAATGGAGAAAAGGCAATAGGCAATAAGAAGCAGGCAATGGGCAAGAGTGAATGTGGAATAAAAATAAAAAACCCGAAAGATTAAGAATCATTCGGGTTTTGTATTATTATCTATAATTATATCAATTAGTTACTTCGAATTCTTCTTTGCTTTTAACTGAAAAAGCTAATTTATCGTTTTTAACTCTAATCTTAATATGAGAACCGTCAGAAATTTTTCCTTTTAGAATTTCTTCTGCTAAAGAATCCTCGATATATTTTCGGATTGCTCTTCTTAGTGGTCTTGCGCCACTCACGGGGTCAAACCCCTTTTTTGCTATAAACTCTTTAGCACCCATTGTAAGTTCAATTTCAAATTTTCTATCGGAGACCTTTTCCAAGACTTCTTTCATAACTATATCGATAATTTTCAGCATACTTTTGTGGTTAAGTGTTTTGAAAATAATCATATCATCAATTCTGTTAAGAAATTCAGGATTAAATATCTTTTTAACATTATCCATAATTTTATTCTTCATATCCTCATAGGAAGCCTTATCAGAGGCTCCGCTGAATCCGAAAGTTGTTCCCTTTTTAATATCACGTGCACCCACATTAGAGGTCATTATTATTATTGTATTTTTAAAATCGACCTTCCTTCCCAGCCCATCGGTCAATCTTCCATCGTCAAAAACCTGCAGAAGAATATTGAACACATCGGGATGTGCTTTTTCAATCTCATCCAGCAGAACAACGGAATAAGGTTTTCTTCTAACCTTTTCAGTCAGCTGCCCACCTTCTTCATACCCGACATATCCGGGAGGTGCGCCTGTAAGACGCGAGACTGCGAATTTTTCCATAAATTCAGACATATCAACCCTGACCAATGCATCTTCGTCTTCGAACAGATATTTTGCCAATACTCTTGCGAGCTCGGTTTTTCCGACACCTGATGGTCCCAGAAAAACAAACGAACCTATCGGTCTTCTGGGGTCTTTGAGTCCTGCTCTTGTCCGCTGAATAGCTTTGCATAAGGTTTCTATCGGTTCGTTCTGTCCAATTATTCTTTCTTTTAATGCATCTTCCATCTTCAGCAGTCTTTCCGATTCGGAGACAGCAACTCTTGCGACCGGTATTCCAGTCATCATCGCAACAACTTCAGCTATATCTTTTTCAGTTACTTCGACGACATTGTCTTCTTGAACTTTATGCCATTCTTCTCTGGCTTTTTCGAGTTTTTCTTTTGTCTTTTTTTCTCTGTCGCGTAATTCAGCAGCCTTTTCAAATTCCTGAGATTTTACCGATTTTTCCTTGTTCTGATTTAATTTTTCAATATCTTTTTCAAGGTCGAGAACTTCTTTTGGAATCACAAAGTTTGCCAGGTGTACTCTTGAACCGGTTTCATCGAGAACATCAATTGCTTTATCCGGCAGAAATTTATCAGTAATGTATCTATTGCTTAATCTAACGGCGGATTCGATAGCATCGTCTGAATACTTAACATTGTGATGTGCTTCGTATCTGCTTTTTAATCCGTGCAGAATTTCCAATGTTTCTTCAGTTGAAGGGGGGTCAATCATAATTTTCTGAAATCTTCTTTCCAGTGCACCGTCTTTTTCAATATACTGCCTGTATTCGCTGAGTGTAGTTGCACCTATACACTGAAGTTCTCCCCTTGCAAGAGCGGGTTTAAACATATTAGAGGCATCAAGCGATCCGGAAGCACCGCCGGCTCCCACAATAGTATGAAGTTCATCAATAAAAAGAATAACATCCAAATGTTTTTCAAGCTCTGTCATAATCGCTTTCATTCTTTCTTCAAATTGTCCGCGGTATTTTGTGCCAGCAACAATAGCGCCGAGGTCTAAAGTAACTACTCTTTTATCGTAGAGAGTACGCGGAACCTTTTTTTCTATTATCCGCAACGCCAGTCCTTCAGCAATTGCGGTCTTACCGACACCCGGCTCACCTATTAATACAGGATTATTCTTTTTTCTTCTGCTTAGAATTTGTGCAACACGCTCTATTTCTTCTTCTCTTCCGATTATTGGGTCAAGTTTATTCTTTTTTGCCAATTCGGTGAGGTCGCGCCCAAAGTGGTCCAGTGCTGGAGTTTTTGCTTTTTTCATCGTCTCTGTTTTTTCATCTATATGACCTTGAAATATATTTTCAAGCTCTCCCTTTATCGAATCATAATCAACATCAAAACTCAAGAGTACCTGAGATGCAACTCCTTCCTTTTCTTTACATAATGAGAGCAGCATGTGCTCTGTTCCTATAACATTCGATTTGAAATTTTTAGCTTCTATATAAGTCATCTTCAATATTTTCTCTGCATTTTTCGTTAAAGGTAGGTTTCCAATAGTCATAGTATCAGCTGCTGATTTAATCATATCTTCTACAGCTTTTTTAACCTCATCAAGGTCACATCCAAGATTTTTCAATATTTCAATTGCCACTCCTTCACCTTCCCGAATTAATCCAAGAAGGAGATGTTCTGAACCGATATAGTCATGATTCAAGCGTATTGCTTCTTCCCTTGCATACTGAATTACCATTTGGACCCGGTGAGAAAAATTGTTCTTCATTATATCCTCACATTTTTTATTTTTAGCTGTAATAAAATACTAATCTTTTTTGATAAAAACAACCATAAAATTATGTATACGGCAATTATAAACTGTTAGCTATTGGCTGTTAGCTGTTAGCTTAATATGAGAGTCAATTTCTGCCTTTGCTTTCAAACTTTTAAATTTCTGAAATATTGTAGAATACGTCCCTACAAATACTTAATTTCTTTTTTGTAACAGCTAAAAGTTATTATGTTAAGTTTTTATGAATTATTCAGGATAATAAATTTATTAATCCAGCTCAAATTTGGATACATATTAACAATTTCATTTAAGTTAACAATTAGAATCCTTATGTTGTTCCATAAAAAAAATTTTATATTTTGTTTTAATACTCTATAAAGAATCGGCAGATTTTCTTTTAATAATAAAGATTAGGAATGTATAATAATAAAAATTTTCTTATTTGTTTATGTGGGAAATATGATTTCACAAAAATACTTTTTAGACAGGATTGACAAGATTGGCCGGGATGAAAAGGACAATATGGGTGCTGTATATGCAGAAAAGGGCGAACCGACGGTTCGCCCCTACGTAAAAAAATGGATATTAATTTTTATATTGTAAATTTCGGGTATAAAATAATATTATAATAATCTTGTAATAAGGAAAAATATTTTTAAAAGGTTAATAATTTGTTAAAGTTCTGGAAACTTGTTTAGATTTTTAATTTTTCTTTTATAATTTATGCTCTGAGAATGTCTTTTTCTAATGGATTGAGATATTTTTTTTCAATTTTTTGTATATGAGATGGTTGTAATGTTACCATTAATTCATTAATAATATTTTTGCTGCTTTTTTTAATCATTT
>JAUVVT010000426.1 GCA_030604505.1 bacterium
AAAGAGATAGAGGCGGCACTATCTATAAGATTTTTGTTAAAATGCTCCCAGTTTCCATTTCCCCATAAAAAACTTGCTCCTATTATTGTTAGAATGAATATTACTTTTAAAGAGGTAATGCTGTTCTGGACGAATTTACTAACTTTTAAGCCTGTATAGTGAAATCCAGCAAAAAGGAATATTGCAAGGATTGCAAAAATACGAAGTTGAAAGTTCGACAGGTTTGGTGTGAAATTGCTTATATATACCATAAAAGCAATAGCGGAAATGGCTATTGGAGCGGAAAAACCGACAAAAAATGACATCCATCCTGTCATATATGCCCAGAATGGTCCGTAACTATTATGCAGATAAATATAGTCTCCTCCTGCAAATGGAAGCATAGCACCTAATTCAGCCACTGCGAGTGCACCCATCAGAGCAATAAAACCTCCAAGAACCCAAAGCCCGATAATCCAAATTGGATCACCTATATCAGAAGCCATAAAACCTGTAATTGTAAAAATACCTGTTCCTATCATATTAGATATCACAACAGCGATTGCCGTCCAGAAACCAATCCCTCTTATTAACTTTCCTTTATTTTTCATATTTTTTTTAACAGAAACAGATTAACGTTAATTCGTAATTATATGGTTTTTTTATTATTTGAGGTAAATTTTTTCAGATAAAATAAGTTTCAATATAGTATAAATAAAATTTTTAGTCAATGATTATATTAAAATTACAAAAAATAGAGAAACTTATTCAATTATAGTAAAGATTTTGTAATGAATTTTATGATAAATAATTGTGGAAAATTATAGGAGGAAATCAGAATTTGAATTATTAAAAGAGCGGAAAGAGCTTGTGATTAAATTTAACAAGCAGGCTTGTTGAGTGCGAAGGTGAAGAACACCTTCGCAAGCAGGAAGATGAGATTGCCACATCTCCCCGCAGAATGCGGAGAGACTCGCGCAATGACATTTTATATTTTAAATTTTAGTAAAACATCCGGTTTTTTGGAAATTATTATTGTATCGCAGTTTTCAGGTAATTATTTATTTTATCATTATTTATAATTAATCTGTTTTTTTATTTGGTTATTCATACGCAACTATTTTTTTCTCCAGATATATGTATGATATTTTTTAACTCCGATATAGATGGTTTCCCGCAGGTTTTTATGGTCACAGGATACAAATTCCCTGAATCTTAGATGTTATTTTATCATTGATAATATTACATAATGGCAGAAAAGTTATCGTTTTTAATAATTTTACTCTTTATCTCTGCTCCCTTATCTGTCAGCATTGTATGTTGATGCTATGCTTTCATAGCCTTCTTTATTAACCGAGGCTAATCCGAATATGTAGTAATCCCTATCCCGGTTTTGAAGCGCAATGTTATAAACTTTTCCTTTAGTATTTTCTATTATGGCTTTCAGAGTCGGAAAGAAGATTGATTCAGTCCAGTATTCGGAATCGGTTTCACGGATATAAACCTGAAATCCCTGAAGGTTTATTTGTGGTTCGGGACAAGTAAATTTTAAAATAGTTTTATAGTCCGGGTCACGAGTTATAGATACAATTTCAGGCGGTTCGGGTGAGTTTGCCCAGTATGAAGCAACTGTTAGATTTAGCTGCGTGGTACGAGTGAAATATTCAAAAGAGATATTATCCGGTGTATCATCAGGTGAATGCTGTATTTTGTAGTTTTCATAAGGTTCTGTCAACCTGATGCCAGCAAATCCTTGGCGAATAAAGGGCAAATGGTCTCCACCACGACCGAAACGGTCTAAACGGAATATCATTTTTAGTTTCAACAACGGAAAATATTCATCGCTGATTTTATTAACATAAAGAGCAAAGTTTCGTGAAGGTGAATCTATCGGGTCAGGTGAAAAACAACGTAAGATGGTGTTATCGGACTTACCGTCACCGCCAGTAATATTTCCAATCATATCATTTGCAATTACACCTTCTACTTTCATTTTTGTGTTTTTTGCCTGTTCAGCTAAGTGGGCGGCTCCCCATAATCCCTGTTCTTCAGCAATAAGTGCTGCCAGCATAATAGTATTTTTAAATCTTTCTCTGGATAAGATACGTGCTAATTCCAATAATGCAATTGTCCCACTGCCGTCATCGTTTGCTCCGGGAGCAAAACTTTCAGTATCTGTTCCTGAATAGGTACGAGAATCATAATGTCCGTTGATAATTAAAACTCTTTCTGATGAAGTTCCCGGAATAACGGCGATTACATTAGCTAATTTTATTGAATCTTCATTTGCTACATTTTTGAATCTTTCGGATAATTTTTTGTAAAAATTGTCGTAATAGACTTTCATTCGTCCGCCGCTGGCATTATTAATTTTTACAAATTCGCTGTAGAGCCATCTTCGTGCTGCGCCGATTCCTTTATTTTCTGAAACTGTGTCAGAAAAAGTGTTTCGATTGTAAAAACCGACTAATTTGTCAATATCAGTTTTAAGACGAAGTGTTGAGACCTTGCCGGTCAATGATTGAATTTTTTTTCTGATTACATAATTTTGTGACCAAATGGTTGAATAAAAGGCTAATAAAAAAGTTATGATTAATAATACTTTGTATTTCATTTTTGCACCACCTGCAAGATAATAATTAAAATAATATTTTCACACTTATATTAGGTATTTTACTTGTTAAGATAGAAAGGTTTTTAAGTAGAGTTAGTTAAGAAACAGAACTTAAGCGTAATTACCTCTCCTGGTTATACAATATGCCAACTGTGCGTTCTTCAAAAGATTTGCAAATAATGTCGATGTCTCCGTCATTGTCGA
>JAUVVT010000292.1 GCA_030604505.1 bacterium
GAAAACCATATATTTTAACCATTATACCATTAATTTAAAATGAATGCGGAAGACACTACAAAAAAAGATACAACAAGGTATCCGGCAGGTGAAGTTATATTTTTTGAGGGAGACATCGGTAACGAGATGTATATTATAAAATCCGGTGAAATAGAAATTATCAGAGAGATGGGAGATTCAGAAATTGTGCTTGCTTCTCTTGGAGAGAACCAGTTTTTTGGCGAGATGGCGCTTTTCGGTGATACCAAACGTTCCGCTACTGTCAGAGCTTCAGTTGATTCTGAACTCATTGTAGTAAACAAGCAGGTTCTGGATGCACAATTTAAAAAAGTCCCGGAATGGCTTGTGATAATGATAAAAACAATCGCTAAAAGGATTCTTACTACGGGTAAAGGTATCAAGATAAATTTTTCCGTAAATATGCAATACAGCATACTAAAAGCAATCACCCTTCTTTTAGCCGAATATGGAATGCAGGAAGAAAAAGGAAGAAGCATTAATCTTACGCTTGTGCGGCAGGAAATCGAAAATATTGTGGGAATCACAACCGATGAGGTGGACCACTGGTTGAAAAAGTTTAACTTCGTCAATCTTATAAAAATTGTAAGCTCAAAGAATAAGATTATTATCTCAGATGAAGAGAGAATTCAAAATTTTTTGACTTATCTTGTTTTAAAATCCCCCCAAAAAGATACTGCTGAAGGTACTATAGACCAAGATACATTTAAGTCTTTTGATAGAATTGCTAAACTAATTTCACGTTAAATGACTGCTGATTACGCTGATTGGACTGTTCACAAAGATAAAAAAATATAATCTCCCATTCACCAAATAAAACACATAAAGCGCTTTGAAAATTCACTCTAATTTCTTATTTTATAAAGCAAAAACGCATATTTGAGGCATTGAATATGAAACAAGGTAAGGGTGAAAATTTAGATATAGGATTTGAATGAAAAGTTTTAACAACATATAAACTTTGTTAATTAATAGAGTTAAAGCATGGTAAAATCAATTTCAATAGCTTTCCTTTTAAGTATTTGCATTCTCATTTACGCAAATTATGCATTGGCTCAAGAGCGATATACCCTCTCAACAATGCCGAGGGTGGATGTTCATACACACTTTGATAAGATTAGACAAACAGATGGTATCATAAACATCAGTAACATCCTCAAAGAAAGGTATAACATAAATTTGGATGTTTTTATTAATCTTGGACCTTATATTAACCCAAGGGAATTAAGTTTAGATTTTTTAAAGGAAGTCGAAGAAAAATATAATAGCAGAATTTTACCTTGTATAAGTGATTATGATATCACTAACGGTCTTAAATACTCTCCTGCAGAACTTGCTAAATGGCAGAAATATGGAATTGTTGGATATAAAATATGGGCTCCTGTTGTTACTGGGATTAATCCTCCTGCAAAAGACATATTTACAATATGGGACCCGGGTGGTCCTGGAATTAATCACCCTGCAAATGATCCGACTTTTACAAAAATGGCTCAGATTGGTCTTATCGGAGCCTCTATACATATAGGTCAAGCTCATCCAAGAAGATGGAAAGATCCAGTACATTTTTGGACTTCAATAAATTCATGGGAAAAGGTTCTCGATAAACATCCGGATATGGTCGTTGTAATGGCACATATGTTTAATCTTTTTTATTCTGATGAACAATTGGAATATCTCCAATATATCTTGGAAACATATCCAAATGTTAATCTTGATATTGGTGGAAGATTTGTTGATTTCTCTAGTATGAAAAGTGAAAATATTCGGAATTTTATGATAAAATATGCGGATAGAATTTTATTTGGTACTGATTTCGGCAATAACATAAAAAATGGAAATCATCTGGAAATAGCCGAAAGATATTTCCAGTACTTTCAGATTTTAGAAACCGATAAGGTTATAAACGGTGGATTTTTTAAAACTAATAAAGTACAGGGTATAGCGTTACCGTTAGATGTTCTTGAGAAAATCTATTTCAGGAATGCCATAAGGTTATACCCGCGAGTTAAGGATGTTTTAGAAAGTTTGGGATATAATCTTGATTAATAGGAATTATTTTCTCTTATGGATTCTTTATGGATATTATCATATGCAATTTAATTTATCTGTTTGTCTTTGGATGGAAGGGAGAAGAATGAATTTGAAAGAAAAATGCAGGATAATATTAAAATTCATATAATCATTGTAATCATTATAATCAGCGGTCATAATTTTCTCAACTCTTTTAATATTTGAGTTTTGGATATAGTTTTACTGTCAATTTTTTTAATCAATTTTGCCGGTACACCGGCTACAACAGAATTTGGTTTTACATTTTCCGTTACTACTGCTCCTGCAGCAACAACGCTTCTTCTGCCGATTTCTACACCTTCTAAAATCACCGCATTTGCCCCGATTAAAACATCATCACCAATAACCACCGGTCTGGCACTTGGCGGCTCTAAAACACCGGCAATTACCGCACCTGCGCCAATATGCACCCTTTTTCTTACAACAGCCCGTGCTCCAATAACTGCATTCATATCGACCATTGATTGATCCCCTATCTCTGCTCCAATATTTATTACTGCTCCCATCATAATTATGCAGTTTCTGCCAATTTTAACCTTATCCCTTATCACTGCGCCGGGTTCGATACGGGAGTTGATTTTTTTCAGGTCAAGAAGAGGAATTGCAGAATTTCGGCAGTTATTTTCTATATGATAATACTGAATCTTAGATTTATTTCTTTTTAAAATTTTCTCAATATGTTTGTAATCTCCAATAAGTACTACACTATCATTCCCATCAAATACCAAAACATCTTTCGGTATCCTTTTATCAATACTGCCTTTAATATGTACTTTTACCGGAGTTTTCTTTTCTGCACTGGAAATAAGATTGGCAATTTCTTTATAATCCATTTAAGGTTTCCTTATTTTAACCGCGGAGACGCAGAGAATATCAAGATTGTGTCAAAAAAATATTTTTTCTCTGTTTCTCTGCGATCCTGCGGTTTATTTTTTTGCTTATGAAAATTCCAAAACATCTTCCATACTATATAAACCGGTCGCTTCACCTGATATAAAGTTTATTCCTCTGATTACACCATCCGTAAATATTTCTCGTGAAAAGGAAACATGAGACATTTTAATAATCTCATTATCAGCAATAAAGAGCACTTCGTGGTCACTTACAATCTTCCCTCCTCTTATGGAGTGGAAAGTTATGTCATCTTTTTTTCTTTCATCAAATCCTTTTCTGCCCATTTTAAAAGCCTTATCCGGACTAATGCTCCGTTTTTCCGCAATTATTTTACCGATAGATAAAGCTGTCCCACTCGGGGAATCCTTTTTATATCTGTGATGCTTTTCTATTATCTCAACATCAAATCCATCTTTTAATATTTCAGCCGATTTACCGACAAGTTTATATAATAGATTGATTCCTATGGACATATTAGATGCTAAAAGTATTGGTATGGTTGAACTTGCATCTTTTATTACCTTCAATTCATCTTCTGAAAATCCGGTAGTACCAATAACCATACCCTTTTTATGTTTTATACAGGCCGGTATCTTTTCAATTGTCCCGGAAGCAATCGAAAAATCAACAATAATATCGGACTTATCAATAATATCTTCAATATTTTTTACTACGGGCACACTTATATCACTTTCTGCTCCAACAATATCAACACCCCCGACACATTCAATCGTTTTCTCTTTATTAATTCTTTCAATAATAGTGCGCCCCATTTTACCGTTTTGACCATTTATGATGATATTTATCATAATCAAGAACTTTTTTATACAATAACTCTTTCCCACTGCTGGGATGAAACAGATTTTTCCAGGGCTTCAAGGATAGCCACACATTTTAAAATGCTCTCATGGGTTCGCGGTTCCTTACCTGTTTCGAACATTTTAACCATATCCTTATAAGGTTTAAGATGGTCGGTATTTTTGATTCTCGGCTCAAGTGTTTTGAAACCTTTGTCTGTTAGAAGCAACACATCCCACCCCCTGTATCCTTTTTTGATAAGGTATAGTGTCGCAAAATAACCGGAGCTGAAAACTACACTTGCGGTTGTTTTGTC
>JAUVVT010000062.1 GCA_030604505.1 bacterium
ACAAAACGTGGATAACTTACACCGGAGGACAGGAAATAAAAATGTAATTGAAATTCATGGGAACATAATGAGGAGTAAATGTATTAAATGTAATAAGTACTATGATGATTTATCTTTCGATGAAAATGTTAAGAGTATTCCGGAGTGCGAATGCAGCGGGATAATCAGACCGGATGTCGTATGGTTTGGTGAGATGCTGTCTGAAAATCTTCTGGCGAAGAGTTATAAATTATTAGGAGAGTGCCAACTGCTTTTTGTTATAGGAACATCAGGTTATGTCTATCCGGCAGCTTCTTTTCCGTTGCTCGCAAAGGAAAATGATGCCTATCTTGTGGAAATAAATATAGAAAGGACAAATATTTCCAATATTATGGATGAGGTATTACTGGGACCAGCAGGTGAGATTTTACCTGAAATTATTAGAAAAATAAAAAATTAGATATTATGAAAAGGTTTTTATTATACATTTTTATTGGTTTTTTTGCACTGATTTATTTTAATTGTGCCTATTTTAACACATTTTATTATACGAAAAAACATTTTAATCAGGGCTTAAAGGCAATTGAGAAGGAAGAAAAGGGTGTACAATTAAATACTAACAGGGCAAATCCTTCATCTCGGAGAGGCCGAAGCACTCCGGCAAGAAGCAGACCGACTACTTCTACACAAATCAGGCAGGGCTCCGCTGCTCAGAGAAGTCAAGATGAATCACTAAGTAAAGAAAAATTATATGCTTCAGCTCAACCGAGCTTTACACGTTGTATTGAAATGGGTTCTAAACTCTTGGAAAATTATCCAAAATGTAAATGGGTAGATGATACCCTTTATCTTCTTGGAAGGTCATTTTATTACAGGCAGGAATATGACGAAGCAAGCGAAAAATTTCAGGAACTCATAACACTTTTTCCGGAAAGCCGGTTTATTCCTGAAGCACGTCTCTGGTGGGGTAAATCAAATATACAAATGAGCAGTTTTACAAATGCTGAAACGAATTTTAGGGAGGTTCTTGATCTAAATTGCAAGCAGGATGTAAAAAATCAGGCGAGATTTGGGCTTGCAGACCTTTTATATGTTCAGGAAAGATTTGAGATGTCTGTGGAGGCGTATGAGGATTTAGTCGAAAATGTAAATAAAAAAGAGCTGCAGACTAAAGCTCAATTAAGAATTGCGGATTGCTATTACAGGATGGAAGATTATGAAAATGCGGCAGAAAGTTTCTATAAAGCAAAGAAGTTTGCCAAAACGCATGAGCAAAAATATCAATCGGAATTCAGATATGGAGTATGTAAAAAAATAATCGGCGATTATGATGAAGCAATAAAGATATTTATGAAATTACTTGATGACGGAAAGAATGTTAACCATTTTGCAGAACTCAGAATTGAATATGCCGGCAGCTTAAAAGGAAAAAAGGAATTTGATGAAGCAACTGATATTTATAAAGATATAGGAAACATTTATCCCAAAACCACTTATGCCTCAGAAGCTTATTATAATATCGGATTAATCTATTATAAAGAATATCTTGATTTTGCAGAGGCAGATACAAACTTTAAAGAATCTGTCAAAACATTTCCAAGTTCTATATATTCTGAAATGTCAAAGGAAATATCAAACGACATTATGATGTTAAATAAACTCGGGTTAAGTATTGCAAACGAGAAGAAAAACGAGAAAAAGAATGAAATCAAAGATGTAAATACTCAAGGTGATACCCTTCAAATTGCGGATAGAAAAGCTCCAAGTGATACTCTTCAGATTGCAGATAGAAAAGCAAGATTAGAGAGATTAAAAATGATAGATGAACAGGCAAAAAACAGATATCTCCTTGGGGAAATATTTTTAAACAAGATTGAAAAGGTTGATTCTGCGGCTTTTTATTTCAATGATATAAAAGATAATTTTATCGAAAGCTCATTTGCCTCGAAATCTATTCTGCAGCTGTATAATATATATAACAACAATTTAAACGAAAAGGAAAAAGCGAAAGGATTATTAGAAGAATTTCTTGAAAAATATCCACAGGATGACCTTTCTAATTCTGTTCGTGAAAAACTCGACATTCCAACAATATTATTACAAAAAGATAGTCTTACGGCAGAAGTGAAAATAGCTGAAGATTTATATTTTAACAAAAAACAGTTTGATGAGGCAATTGAGAAGTACCAGAAGATTTATTCCAACTTCCCGGAATTTGAATTGGCACCGAAGTGTATATACATTAACGGCTGGCATTACGAAAACGAAGAGCTGAATATTGAAAAAGCTGTTGAGAAATATAAAAAACTTATTGAGGACTATCCTGAATCCGAATATGCAAAAAAAGTCGTTTTAAAAGTAAATGAATATGAAAAAGAGATGGAAAAAAGAAAAAAAGAGGAAGAAGCAGAGAAAAAAGAAAGAATAAAAAAAGAAGAGCAGAAAGCCAAAGAAACAGAGACAGCTGAAAATAAAGAAGAAACACAAAAAGATGAACAAAGAAAAATGCTTCAAGAAGAATTAAAAAAGAAAAGGGAGATGATAGAAAAAAAGAAAGATAAATAATTAAATAATGATTGAATAAATCTAAATTATGGCTATTTTGCGGTATTCAGTAAATTAGAGTCTGTAATGCGTCTATATGATAAAAGATGTGAAATAAAATTCATAACCAGTTTGTCAGATGATACATATCATTTAGGAATTGTATCTCCCGAGATTTCAGAGAGCTGTATTCCCGGTCAGTTCTTGATGGTCAGAGTTAATGATGATTATGAACCCCTTTTAAGAAGACCCTTCAGTATATTCAGAACAGAACCGAAAGAAGGGATTGTTGAAATTGTCTTTGAGGTTGTCGGAAAGGGAACAAAAATTTTGTCCGAAAGAAGAAGCGGTGAATTTCTTGATGTTCTGGGACCATTGGGAAAAGAGTTTAAAATTAATAGTAAAAATTTAATATTAATAGGTGGAGGGATAGGTTTTCCTCCACTTTTTTTTATGGCTGATTTCCAAAAAAGTGAAAATAGAAATGTGGTTTTTTATTACGGAGCCAGAACAAAAGACGGAATATTTTTTGAGAAAGAACTTGGCCGGATATGTAATAAATTAATAATTACCACTGAAGATGGGAGTCTCGGCGAAAAGGGGCTTATAACGGATGTATTTATCAAGGATTTGGAAACCGGGATAATAAGGGGTGAAGCAGAAGTATTTTCATGTGGTCCGACTGCTATGTCAAAGGAGATAAGCTCAATTTGCAAGAGATATAATTTAAAATCACAGGTTTCACTTGAGAGCGTTATGGCTTGCGGAACGGGCCTCTGTCAGGGTTGTGTCGTAAGGGTAGAAAATGCTCAGAAAAGTGAATATAAACTTGTATGTAAAGACGGTCCCGTTTTTGATTCGGATATAATTATCTGGGAGGATTGAACTTTTATTATGGTTGATTTGACTGTAAAAATCGGAGATATTGTTTTTAAGAATCCTGTTTTGACTGCATCAGGGACTTTCGGTTATGGTGATGAAATAAGCAGTTTGATAGATGTAAATTCATTAGGAGGGATTGTAACAAAAACAATCACTTTTAGTCCAAGGGAAGGTAATCCTCCTCCGCGCATTACAGAAACGACTGCGGGAATGATAAATTCCATCGGGCTTGCAAATATTGGTGTCGAGAGATTTGTTAAGGAAAAAGCTCCAATCTACAAATCTTTTGATACAAGAGTTATTGTCAGTGTTGCCGGTGAAACTATAGATGATTACTGCAGGGTTGTCGAGTATTTGGAAAAGGAGATTTCTGCTGATGGGTATGAAATAAATATATCGTGTCCCAACACTGAAAAAGGTGGTATATACTTCGGAAGTAACAGGGAGATGAGCAGAAATGTGACAAAAGCTGTTAGGCAGTTGACTTCAAAATTAGTTATTATTAAGCTTACACCGAATGTTACCTCAATAAGCGACATAGCCGGAGCGGTTGCAGATGCCGGTGCGGATTGTATTTCCCTGGTAAATAGCTTTGTCGGAATGGCAGTGGATGTTGAAACAAGAAAACCGAAAATTAAAAAGATTATCGGCGGCCTGACCGGACCCTGCATAAAACCCATAGCTTTGGCAAAGGTATATGAAGTATGTTCAAAGGTTGATATACCTGTAATCGGTATAGGCGGCATATCCACAGGAGAGGACGCCCTCGAGTTTTTGATAACCGGAGCCTGTGCAGTTGAGGTAGGAACTGCCACATTTTTTGACCCGAAAGCTCCTGTAAAGATTATTGAAGAAATAAAGGAATACCTGAACAGCAATAATATAAAAAATGTAAGCGAAATTGTCGGCAGTTTAATACAATCTTAATCGCTTATTTCACAGATTATGCGAAATAAAAAAAGGTGATAAGAACGACTGTTTTTTGTATGGAAAAATATAGTATATTTGCTTAAAAGATGATACGGCAAAAATTCCGAAAAAATTATTAATGAAACTTATTGTTAAAATTATTGTAGTTGTAAAATCTTGATTTAGGTTAATAAAATCCCCAAAATGTCATTCCCGCGAAAGCGGGAATCCAGTTTTTGCCGTTGCATCTTAAAAGGAATATAAAAGCATACTGAAAACGAAACTCATATTATTATCTTTAACAATACTATTATGGGGATGTTCTGTTTCTCCAAGGTTCAGGTCGCAGCCTGCACCGGCAGAAGATATACAGCTGCCTGATGGAGTGAAAGTTTTAAGCACCGAGATTGGTATTGCATCTTATTATGGTGAAAAATATCACGGCAGGCGTACCGCTTCGGGAGAGATATTTGATATGTACAAATTCTCTGCCGCGCATAAAGAACATCCTCTCGGTACAATTGCAAGAATTACTAATCTCAGCAATGGGAAATGGGTTGTATTGAAAATAAATGACAGAGGTCCTTTCATTAAGGGAAGAATAATCGACCTTTCTTACGGGGCTGCTGAAAAATTGGGATTCGTAAGAGAAGGGCTCACTGAAGTGAAAATCGAAGTTTTAAAATGGGGTCCGAAGAAACAATGAAAAAAAGAAAACGAATATCAATAAAGATTCCCGGGTCAACCTCGAATCTTGGAGCCGGGTTTGATACATTGGGTATGGCGGTTAATCTTTTTTTAAATCTTGAGGCTGCTGCATCTGATAAATTACAGATTGAGGTTTCCGGTGAAGGCGAAAATGAAATACCTGCAAATGCGAATAATCTAATATACCGTTCTTACAGACAGTATTTTAGATTTGTGAAAGAAAAGATTGTACCGATTAAACTGTCAGTGAAAAATGAAATACCGTTAAAACGCGGACTCGGAAGCAGCGGAGCTGCGATTGTCGGCGGGATTATACTTGCAAGAGAGATGGCTAAAAAAAAGGTTTCTGATGAAGAATTACTAAATATCGCAGCATCGGTTGAGGGACATGCGGATAATGTAACCCCTTCGATGCTCGGTGGACTTACCGCCTGTTGTATGTTTAAAAATAGAGTAATTGCAGGTAAAATCAAATTTCCGAAGAATATTAAGCTTGTGGCTGTTATGCCGGACCTTAATATATCGACAAAGAAGGCAAGAGAAATACTGCCGAAACAAATCAATTTCAAGGATGCTGTCTTCAATGTCCAGAGAGTATCGTTATTTATAAACAGCCTTTATACATCCGATTTTAAAAATATGAAGTATTATCTTTGCGATAAACTTCATCAGGATTACAGGAAAAAGTTTATTCCGGGATTTGATAGTGCGCTAAAAAAAGGATTGGAAGCCGGTGCGATTGGAATCTATCTCAGCGGTTCGGGTCCCACTATTATGGCATTTTGTAGAGACAGGGAAAGCATTGTAGCAAAGGCAGTAACAGATGTTCTGAATAGAAAAAACATATCCTGTAAAACAGTTCATTTGAAGCCCTATACAAAGCCCACACTTTCCAATATTTCTTAGATTGATAGAGGCAGCAGATTTTTTTAAAAAAATAAATATTTTTTCTTGAAATTATAACAAAATTATGTTAAATTTAAAACAAATATGAATATTTAAAAAATCGGGAATTAAAAATGAGTTTACATGTTTTAAAAAAGGTTTCATTATTTTCGGGTCTGAGAGAAACAGAGCTAAAAGAGATATTAAAATTGACTTCTCCTAAAAAATATCGCAAAAATAATACAATAATTCTTGAAGATAGCACTGCTGGCGATATGTTTTATATAATTACCAAGGGTAAGGTTAAGGTTACCAGAGAAGATGAAGACGGCAAAGAGGTTATTCTGTCAATGTTAGGAAGAGATGATTTCTTTGGTGAGTTGTCTTTGCTTGATGGATTAGCACGTTCTGCAAATGTAATAACTGTAAATGAGACTAATGTATTAGCAATGAAGGGTAAAGATTTTCTTAAATTAGTTCGCGAAAAGTCCCGGGTTTCTTCGAATTTATTAAAGGTCCTATGCGCCAGAGTCCGCAAATTAGACTCCTTTATGAAAAGGGTATCGTTGATGAATACAGTTGGTAAGGTTGCTTCTACATTATTAGGTCTAACAGAATCAGAAAAGCAAAAAAGGGGACGGACTGCAGAAATTGAAAAGATACCTTCACTTGAAAATATTGCAAAAATAGCAGGCACTTCAAAATCTTCGGTTTCAAGAGCTCTTCAAAACCTGGAAAAAAGCGGTATTATAAAAAGAAAAGGCAGGAAAGTAACAATAAAAAACTACTCGGAATTCAAGAGTTTGTATTGCTAAAAATTAGTCCTTCTCAAGAAGCTTTTTTACTTGATTCGGAGTTAAAAATATCTTTACTCCCTTGTCAATTTTCTTATAATATTGGTTAAATATATCCTCAATTATTATCTTTTCTCCAATAGTTTCCTTTTTTATCATTATATCGCCCCTCCGGTTTATCAAAATTGCTTATATGAATTTGAATTGCTTTAGTAATATAATCGGCTGTTTGAAAAAAATAGTTTATAAATCGAGGGTTTTCCGGTAGAAATGACCGAAAGACAATCAGGATTTTGATGTATAGTTTAGTATTGACTTTTTTATATAATATATTATATTATTTTAAAAATTAAAAAAGACGAATTGGGGCTGTAGCTCAGTTGGGAGAGCGCTTGAATGGCATTCAAGAGGCCGAGGGTTCGAGCCCCTTCAGCTCCACGAATAAAAACAATAAGTTAGAAAAAATACCGACACAAAAGTCAAGTGCTCTTTAGATAAAATGTGTCTATTTGTGTCAGAATTCATTAATTGCACGCCTTGATTCCTTATCAGTCAAGGATTTTTGAAATTAAATCGATTTTAGCATCGGCAAGCGAAGGACATCTACATATATTTTTAAAACTATTATAATAAACTCCCTGCATTTTTTCCTCATTCCCTCTTCCCTCTTTGCTTTTTCCCAATCCGCACCTTTGTATCCTCTGCGGTTCAATCCCCATTCCCATTTCCTCTGTGCCTCTCCCTCTCCCTCTTGCTGGCTCTTTGCTTTTTCCCAATCCACTTCTCTGTGCCTCTCCCTATCCCTCTTGCCCCTTGCCTATTGCCTTCTTCCCTCTCTGTGTCCTCTGCCTGCCCTGTGGGCGGTTCAATCCCCACTCCCCCTTATGCTGTGCTCCTGTCTTTCCGGCTCCCCCACCCCTGTCATCCTGAACTCGTTTCAGGATCTATTACCATATTCAATCCCTCTTCCCTTTCTTTCTCTGCGTCTTTGTGCCTCTGGCGGGCTTGCCCGCCTATGGAGGGTTCAATCTTCATTCCCTCTCATTATTATTCTGTCGTTGCGACCAGCGAACCGACGCAGCATTCCCTTACACACGCACCGTCATTTCACGTAGGAACACGATTTATCGTGTTCTTCTAAATCACCATTCTTCCTCTGTAGGGGCGAATCCCTGTG
>JAUVVT010000224.1 GCA_030604505.1 bacterium
CCCGAATCCATTATAATCCGTCCCGGCTGGGATAACGAAAACATCGACATAACATTTTACAATTATAAATAACTTAACCCCATCCCGAATTTTCGGGATTATAGTAAATTTTCTTTTCCGCTCAAGGCGGATCCCCCGAAAACTCGGGGGAGATTGCTTTCTTTTTTAAAAGAAAGTAGATAAAAAGGTTTTAAATTATAATGAAATACATAAACAACGAACTATACTGGGGCAAAGTAAAGATAGCAGACATCGCAGCATCTGTGGGCACCCCCTTTTATCTATACAATTACGACGTTATAAAGAGAAGATTCAAAAGCATCGAGAAAGCTTTTAAGAATGTAAAACATATCCTGTGTTATGCCCTGAAAGCGAACTCAAACTTTATCTTACTGAATGAAATCGCCCGCTGGGGATACGGCGCTGAGGTCGTATCGGGTGGAGAATTATTCATCGCTCTGAAAGCAGGATTCAGTCCTGAAAAAATCGTCTTCTCCGGAGCCGGTAAAACAGAAGATGAAATATTTGCTGGCGTAGAAAACAGAATCCTGCTGTTCAACATAGAATCATTAGAAGAAATCTTATTAATTAATAAAATTGCAAAAAAATCAGGAAAAATTCAGAACATACTAATCAGAGTAAATCCGGACATTGACACTGCAACACACCCATACATTACAACCGGTTCGAAAGGCAGCAAATTCGGAGTCGAATGGAAAAAGGCGGTAAAAATATTCGAAAAAGCCAATTCACTCAGTAATATAAAAATTGTCGGCATTCATATTCATCTCGGCTCACAAATCCTAAATAAAGAACCATTCATAAATTGTTCCCGGTTTATCAATAGATTTATAAAATCAATTGAATCAGCAGGCATAAAATTTAGATACATTAATATAGGCGGAGGCCTGGGGATAGATTATGAAAATGATTCCTACTTCTCGGATAATAAAGAAAGTGAGAGAGAAAAATCCATATCTCCTAAACAATGGGCGGACGCATTTATATCGAATAACAAATGGGGAGACAGAATATTCATCACCGAACCGGGCAGATTTGTTATGGCAGAAGGCGGAATGATTATAACAAAAATACTATACAAAAAGAAGTCCTTTGACAAAAATTTTTATATTATAGATGCCGCAATGAATGATTTTATCCGTCCATCGCTGTACAATGCGCATCATAATATCAAACCTCTCAAAAAAGGAAGTAAAAAACAAATCAAGGTTGATGTCGTTGGTCCAATATGCGAATCGGGTGATTTTATGGCAAAAAACAGAACACTGTCCGTTTTGAAAAAGGGCGAATTGCTGGCAATCCTCTCTGCCGGCGCCTACGGAATGTCCCTCGCATCAAACTACAACTCAAGACTCAGACTCCCCGAAGTCATTATCAAAAACGGACGTGCAGCATTAATCAGGAGCCGGGAAAACAAAAATGAACTTCTTAATAATCAACTGGAAGAAAAAATATGGCTCGATTTAAAAAAGAAAACAGCATTTCAGCAAATTATCAAGAAAATCGAATTCAGCAAATTCTCTGCCTCAGGAAACGATTTCATCATCATCGATAACAGAGAAAATATATTAAAAGGTATAAACAAAAAAAGACTGTCAAAGATTATCTGCAATAGAAATAAATCCATTGGTGCTGATGGAGTAATATTAATAAGTAAAAAAGACGAAAAACATCTTGTAACATTCTACAATCCTGACGGCAGCATCGCCGAATGCTGCGGAAACGGACTTAGAGCCGCTGCCGCATACTTAAATAAATATAAAATACTTGGCTCAGAACAGACCATCGAATCCGCAGACGGGAGCCATGAAATTAAAATAAGGTCCAAAATACCAAAAATCCGTATAAACATATTAAAAGAAAGCTTTAAAGAACAAATATTAAATATTGATAATAATAAAATAAAAGGATATATTGTAACTTCAGGTGTTCCTCATTTCGTTATCTTTGTAAATGATATTAATGACCCGCAGTTAATGAATACTGCAAAAAAGATAAGATATAATAAAACATTTGCACCAAAAGGTACAAACGTCAACTTTGTCAAAAAAGAAACATCAGGGAAAATCACGGTAAGAACATACGAAAGAGGTGTCGAAGCCGAAACACAATCCTGCGGAACAGGCGCAGTTGCATCTGCATATATCAGCAGAAAAATATTTAAAACAAAATTCCCGGTAAACGTAATAACCAAAGGAGGAAAATTAACAGTTTCCAGAGAAAATGGAAAAAATTTTCTATTCGGTGAAGTAAAAGAAATCTACTGCGGCATTTTCAACTTACAGGGTATTTACTATTAATATATGCAGCTGTAATATATTAATTTATTTTAAATTCCACAATCCTATTGGAAAAAACCCGGATTATTTAGTTTTCGGATTTGTCTTTTGCTAAATGAAAAAAGAAATGTTTTATATAAATTGTAGAGACAGGACAATGTCCTGTCCATCTGGTCCCTGTTGGTGTTGTCACCAACAGGGCTTAATGATAAAAAAAACCATTAAAAAAATTATGTTAAAAAATTAGGAGCCGTAAATGTATGCATTAATAATGGCAGGTGGTTCGGGCAAAAGGTTTTGGCCCTGGAGCAGAGACAAAAATCCAAAACAGTTTTTAAACATCTTTAGTAAAAAATCGCTCATTGAAGAAACCGTAGACCGCCTCAAATCTTTAGTGAAAAATGAAGATATCTATATAATTACCACAAGTTCACAGAAAAAGAAAACAGCAGAATTAATAAAAAATATTCCAAAAGAAAATATTATATCTGAACCAATAGGAAGAGACACAGCGACTTGTATTGGACTCGGCGCTGTATTTATGAAAGAAAAAAATCCGGATGAAGTTCAGGTCGTTCTTCCATCAGACCATCTTATAAATAATGTGGAAGCTTTCAGAAATGTTCTCAAAAAGGCTGAAAAACTTGCAGCAGAAAAAAACTGTCTCGTTACAATCGGAATAAAACCCACACACCCAAACACCGGATACGGATACATACAATATAATGTTGATAAAAAAGAAAAACTCGATGAAGGTATATACAAAGTCAAAACATTTGCAGAAAAACCAAACTTGGAAACCGCACAGCGGTTTCTCGAAAGTGGTGATTTTCTCTGGAACAGTGGAATATTCGTATGGAAGATTAGCAAAATACTAAGCGAAATCGAAAAATCCCTCCCGGAGCTATATCACGAATTAATGCTGATAGAAAAATATCCAAATAAAAAAAATATATACAGTATGATAAGAAAAATGTACAGCCGTATCAGAAGTATCTCCATAGATTATGGCATTATGGAAAAAGCAAAAGATGTATATGTAATCAAGGCAGATTTTGGATGGAACGATGTAGGAAGCTGGTCAGAGGTATACCGCCTTGGAAAAAAAGATAAAAATAATAACGTAAATATGGGAAACGTCGTCCTGAGGGAATCAAAAGGTAATCTTATTTACAGCAAAAAGAAACTATTAACAGGAATAGACATAAACGATATGATAATCATCGATACTAACGATGTCCTTTTAGTATGCCCAAAAGACAAATCCCAGAACGTCAAAGAACTTGTTGATTATCTAAAAAGAAAGGATATGAAAGAATTTTTATAAAAAGTTTTTTCCCGCCATAGGCGGATCCGCTTTCGGCGAAACTCACATTCTTTTTCAAAAGAAAGGGAGTACCTGCATTCATTCTCAAAAAAAAAGAAAAAGGAAAAATAAAATCCAAAAATGAAAAAGATATACCTCCAATTTCTGTGGCATATGCACCAGCCATACTACAGGGAAAGTGTTGACAGTGATTTCAGACTTGCATGGGTAAGGCTTCATGGTGTTAAAGATTACGTCGGTATGGCTAATCATCTTCTCCTATTTCCCAAAATGAAAGCTGCTTTTAACTTTACCCCTTCATTAATAGCACAAATTTATGATTATATTGAAGGAAGAGCAGAAGACAAAATCCAGAAAATATGTAAAAAGGACGTAAAAGATTTAACCGATGAAGAAAAATGTTTTATATTAGACAAATTCTTTCAGGCTAACTGGAACAATATGATAAGAATTTATCCCAGATATGAACAACTTTACAGAAAGCGCCGAATTAATATAAAAAAATCAGAAGAAATCCTTAATAATTTTACCAATCAGGATTTACTCGACCTCGAAGTTTGGTTTAACCTGACATGGATTCACAAATCAGAGGTCGAAAAAGATAAATTCATTACCGACCTTCGGAACAAAGGTAAAAACTTTACAAAACCGGAACTTGACACATTAATGCAAAAACACATAGAAATACTATCGAAAATAATACCGCTCTACAAAGAACTTTATAAAAAAGGACAGGCAGAACTTATTACTAGTCCATATTACCATCCAATCCTGCCGCTGCTTTTCAACATGGAGTCTGCATTAGAAGCAATGCCAAACAACAAACTCCCCAAAAGAAGCATTGAACTGGAAGAAGATGGAATTGCTCAAATAAAAAGAGGAATTGAACTTTTCAAGAAATACTTTGGCATTTCGCCGCGTGGTATATGGCCCTCCGAGGGCTCTGTCTCCAAAGATATTATACCACATCTATTAGATAATGATATCCAGTGGATGGCTACCGATGAAGAAATCCTTGGACGCTCATTAAATAAAGACATTAAAAATCTTCAGGAAAGGAAAAAACTCCTTTATAGACCGTACAAAGTTAAGGTAAATAACAAAGAAATTACAGCCGTCTTCAGAGACCACGCTCTATCCGATTTAATCGGCTTCAAATACCAGAGCTGGAACTCGGAAACAGCGGCAGGCGACCTTATTC
>JAUVVT010000092.1 GCA_030604505.1 bacterium
AAATCTTATGAACTTTTATTTGATGTATTTGATGAATACATAGAAGTAATGAATCCCCAAATGATACATATTGGTCATGATGAATGGCGAATGCCAACTGATGCATGCCCGCTCTGCAGAGGGAAAGATTACTCCGAACTGTTTGTACAGGATGTTAACAAGATTTATAAGTATTTGTCGAAGAAGGGGATTAAAATTGCAATGTGGGGAGACCATCTTTTGGAAAGTGTTCGCGGCAAAAAGTCAAAATATCCTTTTGACCATAGTAAAAATCAAAGAAAAAGGGTTACTTCGTCAGGTTATGCCTACAATATACCCGGCTCCTTATCTCCAATCCAGGTAAAAGAGTCAATCCCAAAGGATATTTTGATATTCAATTGGTTTTATAGTAAAGAGGAAAATGATATTGAAATCGAGGGATTTGGCTTTAAGCAAATATATGGTAATTTCTTACCGAGTATCAGTAACTGGGATAAACGAAAGAAATTGTCCAGTGTAATTGGTGGCGCGCCATCATCATGGGCAGCAACAACCGAAATTAATTTCGGGAAAGACCTGCTATTTTATTTTCTTGGATGTTCCAATTTTCTGTGGTCGAAAAAACAGCTCGAACAGAATATACTTTCAGAGACCATTCAGAATTTGATGCCGGAAGTACGCAGAAACTTAAACAGGGAGTCCGCTCCCAGCGAGGATGGAGACTCTGTTGTCCCCATCAAAATCGCTTCCCACTTTAATGTGTCTTCAGCAGAAGAAATGCTTGGTGTTGACCTTGGTGCCTTGAAAACGGGGAGTCTGAGTGTGGGAAATAAGATATTTGATTTGGAAGGCACATATATAGACAATTTTAAATGTGCCGTTGCAGTTGGAACTAAAGGAAATAAAGTAAATCCTCTTAAGCGTGAGGTTAAAGGGATTCAAATTGATGAAGATGTTAGCAGCTTAATATTTTTACATGCCTGTGCTAAACCGTCAACTAATGATAAGGCATATCGCCAAATCTTCAATTTTAATGATACATCTGATTTACTTGGATGGTATGAAGTTGTTTATGAGGATGATTTTGTGGAAACTATTCCCATACGGTACGGAATTAATATTCTTGAATGGAACTTCGGCATAAACATTAGTACCGACGCATGGTTCAATCAAAATCAAGGTGCTGCCCGGAGTGGATACTGTTACGGTGCGGATGCTGTTGATTGTTCATCTCAAAAGCAGAATAATCCAATAACTTTCTATGCGCTTGAATGGAAAAATAAACGATTCGGGAAAAAAATAAAAGAAATTAATTTAAAGGGCACTACAAACTTTAAAGATTATAATGGTAAGGTTATAGAGGACAATGCAATTATATTAATTGCACTAAGTGTTGTAAAGAAAAGAGAATTTCCAGTAATTCAACCGTTAAGATAGGTTTTAAATGTAAGAGAATTATTTTAATGAAGAGTAGAAAAATAACACGCCGCGACTTTTTACAAACCAAAGCAGCGGGTTTAGCAGGAATCATTCTGGGAGGTTCTATGAATAAGACTTATGGGACATCCCGGCTGATAGAGATTGAAGAGCCATTTCATGGTGCGGTTTTGAACCGAAGGCACGGAAAGGAAGTTAATAGCGGCTTGAAGATTAAGGTAAACGGCAAGGCACCTCTGAGTGACCGTGTAACAGTTAACGGAGTACAAGCTCAGCGTGCCGGAAGCAGGTTTTTCTCAGAAATTATCCTCCGTAAAAAGGAGACGGAAATTACAGCTTCATCAGAGGGTATTTTTGGCAGCCATGAACATCGTATTCGTGTGGTGTGGGACAGATATTCTCAGCCTCGATACCGGTTTTCAATCGATGATAACAGTTTCTTCCTGCGCGATATAACACAGAAGAAATACGCCTCACTCTTTGACTGCTTTTACCTGAAAATTTTACAGGAGCTTCATTCCAAGTACGGCGCAAAGTTTGTTCTTAATATTTATTACACAACAGGAGATGATTTTAAACTGACTCAATTTCCCGACCGTTACAAAGGCGAGTGGCAGGACAACTCCGGTTGGCTCAAACTTGCTTTCCATGCATACGCTAATGAGCCCGACCGCCCGTACCAGTATGCATCAGCCGAAAAATTGATTGCCGATTTTGACAAAGTAAATGAACAAATATACCGTTTCGCGGGTGAACAAACTTACTCACCGCCGACAGTAATCCATTGGGGAATGGTGATGCCGAATGCTCTTGGTGCGCTTTTTAAACGTGGAGTCCGCGTACTGAGCGGCTATTTCAGTTTCCGCAACGGAGTGTGGGATGTCAATTATTTCATCGATGAAATCCGGTCGGAATATCTCTCGCGCCACGATGCCCTTATGGACTTTGGCAGCGGGATAGTTTTTTCTAAAGTTGACATTGTCTGCAACAACACCCCTGTTGAACGCATTGTGCCTACGCTCGAACCGCTTGCTGATGACAGAAACCAAGCGGAAATTATGGACATATTTACTCATGAACAGTATTTCTGGCCCTTTTACTCCAACTATATTCCCGACCACGCCAAAAGACTCGATACTGCTATCCGCTGGGTGACAGAGCACGGATACAAGCCGGTTTTCTTTCACGAGGGTTTTTTGGGTGGAGCAGAATAAAGAACTGTAAAACATTTTTATAAAATTGAGTGCTCCAATAATGTTTCACAAAATATAGTTGCGAAACTTATTACCATAGGAGAAAAAAATGATAAGCAGGTTTTTTAACCGATTAAATAAAGTTGTTATATCAACTGTTTTCTGCTTGTTTATTTTTGATTGTTTGTCGATAACATTTGCCGGTGAAAAACCGCTGATTTTTCCTTTACCTCAGGAGATTTTGATATTGAAAGAACATTTCAAATTAGATGAAGAGACTTTGATTTTGATACCGGAAAATGCAATGGAGATTGATTTATTTATAGCACATTCGCTTGCAGCTGAGTTGAGCGACAAATATGGTCTTGGACTCAAGGTAGAGCGTATGTCAAAACTGCCCTTTAATAAAAGTTTTATTTTAATGGGAACAGTGAGTAATCCGCTGGTGAGGGAATATTGCACAGAACAGTCTTTGCATGTAACAGTCGAAGACCCAGGTTCTGAGGGATACTTTCTGAACGTAAGCCGGAAGGCAGCAGTGGTTGCGGGATGCGACAGTCGGGGTGCCTTTTATGGTTTTCAGTCGCTGCGGCAGTTGATAAAAAGAGATGGAGGGCATAAAATCCCTTGTGTTCATGTGCGTGATTGGCCCAGTATGCCGTTCAGAGGAATAAGGCTTTATATTCCCGGTTCTGAAAATATTCCTTTTTTTAAAAGGTTTTTGAAGGATTTTATGGCTCTGTATAAGTTTAACAAGGTTATTCTTGAGGTGAACGCCTGTATGAGATTTGATAGTCATCCGGAACTGAATGCAGGATGGATAGAATTAGCAAAAAATATGAAATATACACGGCGCGACCGACCTACTGGACCCGGCAAGCAATTCCAAAACTCTACTCATCACGACGCAGCAGACGGTGGTATTCTGGAAAAACAGGAAGTAAAAAACCTGGTGTGGTTTGCCGAACAGCAGTTTATCGAAGTAATCCCTGAAATACCCGGGCTTACACACAGTTACTATCTTTTAACGCGCCACAGGGAGTTAGCAGAAATTCCAAACGCAGAATGGCCCGATACGTTTTGTCCTTTGAGACCGGAAGCATATAAACTGATGTTCGATGTATTTGATGAATATATTGAAGTGATACAGCCCAGAATGATACATATCGGTCATGATGAATGGAGAATGCCAATAGATATTTGTCCCCTTTGTAAAGGGAAAAGCCACTCTGAAATGTTTGTTCAGGATGTCAACAAGGTTTATGATTATTTAACAAAGAAAGGAATTAAAGTTGCTATGTGGGGTGACCATTTTTTGGAAAGTGTTCGCCAAAAAGGCTACAGAGACAGAACATCTCCGGCAGGATACAAATATAAGATACCGGGTGCATTATCCCCTTTACAGGTTAAGGAATCGATTCCGAAGGACATTTTAATATTCAACTGGTTTTGGCGCGAAGAGGATAATGATATTGCAGTAGAAAAGTTTGGCTTTAAGCAGGTATATGGGAATTTTAGACCAGAAATTACCAACTGGAATAAGCGTATAAACTTGTCCAGTGTTACTGGCGGTGCTCCGTCATCGTGGGCAGCATCAACAGAATTCAATTTTGGAAAAGACCTCATCAATGATTTCCTTGGATGTGCTCATTTACTCTGTTCCAAACACATGCTTCAAGGGAAAAAACTTTTAGAAACTGTGCAGAGTATTATACCAGAAGTTAGAAGGAATTTAAGCGGGAAGTCCGCTCCCAGTGAAGATGGAGATATTGTTGCTCCTGTTGATGTTACTTCTTACTTCAATGCGTCTTCCGGGGAAGAGATGCTCGGTGTTGAACTGAGTAACCTGAAAATTGGAAGTGTAATGATTGGTGGAAAAATATTTGAAATAAAAAGTCCTTGTTCAGAGAATTTTAAATGTGCTGTTGCGGTGGGAACAGAAGGAAAAAATAGAAATTCTCTTGCAAATGAAGTCAGAGGAATTCAAATTGATGAAGATTTCAGCAGTGTAATATTTTTGCATGCCTGCGCAAAACCAGCAGCGAATGAAAAGGCATACCGCTATATATACAATTTCGATGACAGCGCCGACCTTTTGGGATGGTATGAGATAATTTATGAAGATGGTTTTATAGAAACTATTCCGATACGCTACGGGGTTAATATCCTCGAATGGAATTTTGCCAATATTGATAATATTAATAGGTATTGTTACGATGCTGATGCCGTAGATTGTTCAAATAGGATGCAGGATAATCCAATAACCTTCTTTGCATTTGAATGGGAAAACAAACGATTTGGAAAAAAAGTAAAAGAAATCAATTTAAAGGGCACCAAAAATTTTATAAGTTATCCAGACAAGGTTATAGAAAATAATGCAATTATATTGATTGCGCTTAGTGTTGTGAAAAAAAGAGATTTTCCTGATATTCAACCGCTGAAATGAGTAGACAGGTGGTGAGTAAATAGGTAAAAAAATAGAGAATATTTAATTTATAATTTTTAAAAGTTGGAGGTTATTGTGAAAAAATTAGTATTTTTAATATGTATTTTTGCATTAATAAGTTTTATGACATCCGATTTATTTGCGCAGAGGGTGGCGTTTAACGGGCTGAATATGAGTCTCGGAAATTTGTCGCGCCTCTCTCATGCCAAGACACGTTCCATCAGTGCTGAAAATTTTACAGGAGAAAAAGGAAAAGGGGGCATGGCAACAGAAGGGACAAATGCTAATGCCGCCCGAGATTTGGGGCAAGGATGGAAAATATCACCTTCTATTGATATTAAGGCAAAAGAGATATTTACCATTGCAGATATAAAGGGTCCGGGAGCTGTTCAACATATTTGGATGACCATTGCAGGACACTGGCGTTTTTCTATCATGCGTATTTACTGGGACGGTGAAACCAAGCCGTCTGTTGAAGTTCCGGTTGGAGATTTTTTCGCATGCGGATGGGGAAAATATGCGCAGGTGTCTTCACTGGCTATTTGTGTAAATCCGGGCAGTGCGCTTAACTGCTACTGGGAAATGCCGTTCAGAAAATCGTGCAGAATTACAATGGAAAATCTGGATGATAAAAAAATAAGATTATATTATCAAGTTGATTATACACTTACCGAAGTTCCGGAAGATGCTGCATATTTTCATGCCCAGTTCCGTCGCTCCAATCCCCTGCCTTATAAAACGGTTCATACGATTTTGGATGATGTCAAAGGATGGGGACATTACGTAGGAACATATATGGCATGGGGCGTTAATAACACCGGATGGTGGGGAGAAGGAGAAATCAAATTCTTTATGGATGGAGACACGAAGTTCCCGACTATATGTGGAACAGGCACCGAGGATTATTTTTGCGGCTCATATAACTTTGAGAATAGAGAAAAACGTCGTTACCAGGAATATACGACTCCTTATGCAGGTCTGCCTCAGGTAATACGCCCTGACGGTCTTTACGAATCTCAACATCGATTTGGCTTGTACCGCTGGCATATAATGGACCCAGTCCGTTTTGAAAAGGATTTGAGGGTAACAATACAGGCACTGGGCTGGCGTAACGACCGCCGGTATTTGCCTTTACAGGACGATATCACTTCCGTTGCATTCTGGTATCAAACAGAACCACATGCAACATTTCCCAAACTGCCGGATAAAGATTATCTGGAAGTACGGTAGATTAAAAAAATAATAACTTTTCAAAGACCGAAGAAAAAGACAATATTGTGAACTAAATTGTTGATAATGTGAGGACAGAACGCGGTTATATTTTTACAATTAAAATTTAATTATAGAAACAAAATTTCAACAGGTAAAGGGAATGAAAGAAGAAACAGCCAATAATAGTGAAGAGGAATTTGAAGACTTGCAATTTCGGGGGATAAGAAAGATTATAGCCGGCAGGTTGATTCAGAGTAAAGCTCCGATTCCCCATTTTTATTTGATAACTGAAATTGATATGGAAAAGATTATAGACTTGAGAAAAACATTGAACGAAAATCAAGAGGATGTTAAAATTACCTTTAATGATATATTTATTAAATTGACAGCACAGACTATAAAAGAACATCCGTATATCGCTTCACATTTTATGGATGATAAAATCAGAAGATTTAAAAATATTCATATAGGTTTCGCTGTGGCAATTGAAGACGGTCTTTTGGTCCCGGTGATAAAAGATTGCGACAAGAAAAGCATTAAGGAAATTT
>JAUVVT010000232.1 GCA_030604505.1 bacterium
GCTTCCAGTGCCTCATCTGTTAATTCTTTGATTACATCAAGCTCAGTCCCTTTTATTTCAATCATAACCGGAGCACCTGCCGTCCCTATTGTCTGCTGAAGAGCACTCTGCTGAAGCTGGTAATTTACTTCCAAATTCGGTATATTTTTTAATACCGGGTCAATTTTGTTTATTATATAATCCGTCGAAATGTTTCTTTCACTCTCACTCAACAATATTACATCAATAGTTGCTGTATTTTCCCCGGAAATTTCTTCGGTCTGAACAAATTCTTCATTAATGTTTCTCCCGATATTGGAATATATCGTCTCTATTGATTCACCGAAATTATCTTTTAAGATATTTTCAATATATGCAACCGTGGACTCGGTACTATTTAACTTTGTCCCTTCCGGCATGTGAACCTTTATTGTAAACTGCCCCTGGTCAGCTTTGGGCAGAAATTCCGTTCCAATGACTGGAATTAATGATATGCTGATTATCAGTAGAAGCAGCGTACCAAGAACAACAAATTTTTTATTATTCAATACTTTTTCCAGGAAATTCCAGTATAACGGATATCTTATCTCTTCTGCAATTGTCTCTCCCTTGAATTTTAGAAACCTTGATGAAAGCATAGGAATCAGCAAAAGTGCCACTAATAGAGATGAAAGCAGAGAAAAGGCAACTGTCCATGCCTGTTCTTTAAACAATTCACCGGCAATACCGTGAACAAAAACAATCGGCAAAAACACAACAACAGTTGTAATGGTTGATGCTATAATTGCACCCGCAACCTCAGAAGTCCCGTTTACAGCTGCGTCTACCATATTTTCACGGAGCTGGCGGTGTCTGAATATATTCTCAATAACAACTATAGAATTATCAATCAGCATCCCGGCACCCAGTGCCAGGCCGCCGAGCGTCATTATATTTAATGTCAGTCCGTTAAAATACATCAGATTAAAAGTAGCAATAATAGATATCGGAATTGCCACGCTTACAATTATTGTGGTTATTATATTTCGTAAAAAGAAAAATAATATAATCACAGCTAAGATTATACCATAAGTAGCTGTTTGTCTCACTTCACCGATTGCAGCATTTATAAACTTTGCCTGGTCCGATGCAACTTCTATTTTTATATTAGGAAGCGATGATCTTATTTGAATAAGCCTTTTTTTAACCGTCCCAATTACATTCACGGTATTTGCTTGCGCCTCTTTATAAATTGATATGCCGACACAAGGCATACCGTCAATTCTCACGGTGTTTACCGGTTCTTTATATACCATACCGACTTTGGCAATGTCTTTAAGCAAAACCGGAACCCTGTTCTCAGAATAGACTCCTGCCTCAACTTTTCTGCCTAATGTTTCCTTTTCTCTATAACCAACCGTAACATCTTCAATATCTTTTAAATCAATGAATTCACCAATATCTTTAACAATATAGACTTTCTCATTATCCTTGACGCTTCCGCCGCTTGCGTTAATGTTTGATGAACGAATTTTAGCTGCTACATCATTCATAGATAAACTATATGCCTCTAACAGATATGGGCTGACCTCTATTAACACCTCTTTCTCAAGTCCTCCCGAGATTGAAGCCGCTGCAATACCTTCGAGCCTCTCCAATTCCCTTTTAATCACTGTCTCAGAAATTCTCCTTATTTCATCCAAATCCTGATTCTCGGTACCAAAAATGCTTAAAGTCATTACGGGCAGAGCTTGCGGGTCATATTTCCCCACGGTTAATTCGTCGACTTCTTCATTTCCTGAAAGCATGCTGACCTTCTTTTGAACATCAATCATAGCAAAGTCCATATCCGTATCCCAGAAAAACTCCACAGTAACCATAGTAATACCCACTCTCGATACCGAGCTAACATTCCTCACCCTGCTCACTGTACTGACCTGCCCTTCGATAACTTTAGCAAACTGTTCCTCCATCTCCTGGGGAGGTTTTTCTCCCGATTTTAACGTTACTACAATCTTCGGGCTGTGTATATCAGGAAGAAGGTCTGTTCCAAGTCTGTTCAATGAAATCAATCCGAGCAGAACTATTCCAAGTATTATCATTACAACCGTTACAGGATATTTTACTGAAAAACGCGGTATATTCATCAATCCCTCTTTTTATCGATAATCAGTCTGCCGCCAACGCCGACATTCTCAGGCGGATTTTCTTTAATTAATACTATATATACCTCTCTGGGCAATTTATAAGCCTTTTCAAGAGCATCCGTAATCTCATTGACCAACACCCTTTTTACATCAACATCTTCAATTTTTGGTCCTTCTATTGTTGCACTTGGCATTTTTATCATACCTCCTATATTCTTATATTTTTTATCATTATTCACTTGAATTATGTGAAATCCAGCTACTTGCTGACAGTCACCTTTGTTTTATTTTTTAATGTTTCATAACCTTTAACAACAATTCTTTCCCCTTCTTCTAATCCGCTTAAAATCTCCACGTTTTCCTTATCTTCCAATCCAAGAACAACCTCTTTCGTCACGGCTCTCTGTTTTTCGACAACAAATACTACATCTTTATTATTTCTTATCAATACAACATATCTGGGCACAAGAATTGCATTCTCTTTTGCCCTGACCACAATATCAACCTTTACGAACATTCCCGGTCTGAGTTTTCTTTCGGGATTATTGATAGACACTGTTACCTTGTACGTTCTGCTTTCCGAATCTATAATCCTGCTTATTTCGGTAACCTCTCCAGTAAAGACTTCATCAGGTAATGCATAATTTACTAGCTTCGCTTTCTGACCGATATTTATTTTTGCAATATCAGTATTAGAAACATTTACTTCTACATAAACCCTATCATAGTTCATAATTTTCCCGATTACAGTATTGGCATTAACAAAATCTCCCTCTGTAATTTTTTCTAACTTTACTAAAATTCCGGAAATTAGGACCCTTACATTCAGTTTATCCATCATAATCAGGGAAGCTTCGTAATTGTATTTTGAATCAACCCTGTTCTGGTCTGCTGTCTGAAGTTCTCTTAATGTTACACCACCTTTTTCATACAGACTTTTTTGTTTTTCATACTCTCTTTCAGCTGTTTCCATAGCTTTTTTTCTCGATTCAACACGGGCATTGTTCACAAGTTCAGGATTCTTCAGCCTTGCAATTATCTGATTACTTTTTACACGAGAACCCTCAGTAACCTTCTTTTCCGACGCAACAGCCATTTGTATAAATCCGGATGCTTCTGTTATTACATCAGCCTCTGATACAGGTTTTATTGTGCCTGTCGACGAAACATATTCCTCAATACTTCCTTTCTCAACATCAGAAACCGTAACCGGAACATCGATTATGTCTACTTCCGGAGCCCCTCTGCCGCCGCATTTTAAAAGAAATAACATCAATAAACATACAAACCATAATTTTAATCTCATTTCCAAAATACTACTCCTTAAGTTAATAAATTTTCTTTTCCGCCATAGGCGGAACCTACTTTCTTTTTCAAAGAAAGCAGCTTAATCGATACCCTTCACTGCCGATCTGTTTTTCTCAAAGTCCCACATTGTAACAGTAGTCATATTGATTAATGCCTTCTTATAATCGATTAAGGCGCTTAGATAATCTACCTTTGCATTAGTAAGGCTGTTCTGCTCAAGAGCCAGTTCTCTTGAAGAAATATCGCCATTCTTGAATCTTTCGAGTGTAATATCATAAGTTTTTTCAGCAAGCTGAATATTCTTTTCTGTTATCTCGATTCTGCTTTTGCTTTCTTCGAGTCTCCTGACCCCGTCCCTGACCTCTTCAATTATGGTTACTTTGGTATCCTCTAATTTATATTCGGCATTTTTAAGGTCAGCCATAGCTGCCTGAACTTCTGCATTATTCCTTCCCCAATCCCATATCGGCATCGAAAAATTTATCCTTACGCTCCTTGTAAGGTCAAAATTATTAAAAGTATTCCTGTATACTTCATCTGTACCGTCAATACCGTATGTAGCAATTATATTGCCTTTAAACTCACTCTTACTGTCGGCATCTGTAACATTCAGGCTGTTTCTTTCAATATTTATCTCATCAACTCTTAATTCCGTTCTGTATTTTAATGCTTTTTCCTGTGCATCTCTGAGTTCTATCGTTATCGGTTCATATTCAAATTCAGCGGCAATCTCCATCTCCTCTTCAATATCCAATCCAATCTGATGTTTAAAAATATCTTCCAATCGCTTAAGATTCCCTATACTCATCTCAAGGAAATTTTTATTCCTTGCGACTTCAACTTCAAGCTGCATAACTTCAACTTCGGGTATAAGGTCTGCCTGATACCTGTTTTTTGCCGTCTGATAATTCTCTTCAGACTGTTTTACCAGATTTTCATCTATTCTTACCTGTTCTCTTGCCTGATAAAGCTCATAAAATCTGTTAGTAACATTGGCTACTATTGCCAATTGATATCTATTATATTGCTTTTCTGTCTCCTCAAATCCCAACTCCGCTCTTTCTATATTCATTTTAAGCGTATTTGCAGTAAATATTGGCTGAACGAACCTAAAATATAACCTGTTTGAAAAAAACTTGCTTTCGGATTTTCCAAACTCTTCACCCGTAAAGGGATTTATCCTTCTGCTGTTATTAAAAAGGTCATTTCTAAAATATGTTCCCACTAATGACAGAGTCCCATTGGTAGAAAACGGCTGACTGATTACAAACTGCCCCTGATTCTGAAAACTGCCCTTCTTTTCAAAAACATCTTTATTAGAAAATGCATCGAGCA
>JAUVVT010000022.1 GCA_030604505.1 bacterium
ACTTGTGAAAGTTTACTTTTTTGCAAAGTTAGTATTTAGAAAAAAGAAGAGATAAGATATGGCGGACAAAAGTTTATTTACAGAATTTATAAAGGGAATTTACAAGGAAAATCCTGTGACGGTGCTGTTCCTTGGATTATGTCCCACACTTGCGGTAACAACATCGCTGATTAATGGACTGGGAATGGGGATTGCCTCCACTTTTGTTTTGTTTTTTTCAAACATAATAGTTGCTTCGGTAAAAGGAATTGTCCCGAAAAAAATCAGAATTCCTATATTTATAATAGTGATAGCTACATTTGTTACTATTGTTGAACTTGTGCTGGCAGGATATTTCCCATCTTTATCGAAATCACTTGGAATATATGTTCCGCTTATAGTGGTGAACTGCGTAATTCTTGGCAGAGCGGAAGCTTTTGCCAGCCGAAACTCTATTGGCAGGTCGATTATCGATGCATTGGGAATGGGGATTGGTTTTACACTTATATTAGCGATACTCGGAAGCATCAGAGAAATCCTGGGAGACGGCAGACTGCTTGGACATTATCTTTTTGGAGCGGGGTTTGAACCTGTATTAATAATGATTCTGCCGCCGGGAGCGTTTATTCTTATTGGGCTTATTATGGGGCTCATAAAGCTGTTTGAACTAAAAAAATCCCATAAGATTTTTCTGAAATATAAAAAAAATATTAGAACTTAAATAAAAAATATAACAGGTAATATAATGGATTTAAAATTATTACTAATTATTGCTATATATTCAATATTTATCCAAAACTTTGTTTTGACAAGGTTTTTGGGATTATGTCCGTTTATCGGAGTATCCAAGAAGATGAGTTCTGCGGTGGGAATGGGATTTGCGGTAATTTTTGTTATGACATTAGCGTCTGCTGTTACGTGGTTTGTATATAACTATTTTCTTGACCCAACTTCAAGTATATTGAAGTATTTTTCAAGTAACGGAACTGCACCTGATTTAACTTTTCTCCGTACAATCGCTTTTATTCTTGTGATTGCTTCACTTGTTCAGTTTATCGAGATGTTTATTCAAAAGACAAGTCCTTCACTTTACAGGGCTCTCGGAATATATCTGCCTTTGATAACCACCAACTGTGCGGTTTTTGGGGTCGCGGTATTGAATATTGACGGAAATCCAACAATCGGAATAGAAGAAAAGTTTACATTTATCCAGAGCGTTGTGCAGGGATTTTCGGCAGGTATTGGTTTTCTTATTATACTTGTTCTTATGTCGGGATTAAGAGAAAAATTGGAGATAAAAGAAGTTCCGGAATCTCTTAAAGGAGTTCCTATTGCATTTATTACCGCGGGATTGATGGCTATTGCTTTTTTGGGGTTTTCTGGATTGAGTTTATAGGATGCAATTTTAAAAAGTGGATTCCCGCTTTCGCGGGAATGGCATTATTTGAATGAGGGCGAAGGTAAAGAACACCTTCGCCAGCACAAAACTGAGGGATTAATAGGATGTTAGTTTTAGCTCCTGTGTTAATACTTGGGCTTTCAGGGATAATATTCGGTGCAATTCTTGCTTATGCATCAAAGATATTCTCAGTAAAGGTTGACCCGCGAATCGATGAGATATATGAAGTTCTGCCTGGTTCAAACTGCGGTGCATGCGGGGCGCCGGGTTGTCTTGGATATGCGGAATGTATCGTAACAGGTAGATCCGAAATGGATTTGTGTTCTCCGGGAGGCGAGGATGTATTAAAAATAATAGCTGAAATACTGGGAACGGAGGCAAAAGAGTTTGTAAAAATGAAAGCTGTTGTGCAGTGTAAAGGCGGAAAAGAAGAAGCAAAACAGCTGTTTGAATATAACGGGATAGAGGACTGCAGTGCAGCGGAACTTGTTGCGGGCGGTGGAAAGGCTTGTGTTTACGGATGTCTAGGACTTGGTTCGTGTGTTAGGGCATGTCCGTACAATGCTATGTTTATGGGACCGAGTGAACTTCCGGTAGTAATTGAAGAATTATGTACGGGGTGTGGTCTCTGCGTCAAAGCATGCCCGAGGGATATTATGAAACTTGTTCCTGTAACACAAAAAATTTATCTCTGCTGCGTCTCAAAAGATAAAGGAAAAGCAGTTAAAGATGTCTGCACGGTCGGATGTACCGGATGTACATTATGTGCAAATCCAAAAACGACTCCATCAGGTGATATTGTTATGGATGGGAACCTGCCTGTGATCAATTTTACGAAAAATATCAATCTTGCTGCAGCTGTTCATAAATGCCCGACCAATAGCTTTGTTCAGGAAATTGAGTTTGAACCACTCGGTATAAATGAAAATTGTGATAAATGTGCTGATAAAACTGCACAATTATGTGTTAAGACATGTCCTGTAAAAAACTGTATCACTTTAAATGAAGAAAAAGATATATACCGGATAAATCAGGAAACCTGTATAGGATGCAGACTCTGTAAGCCGGTCTGCCCGAAAGATGCTGTTGAATTGAAGACCGAAGAAGAGGTCGTTGTAAAATAATTATAGGGATTCACAAAGCCCCTGCTGGTGACAACACCTGTATTATCTATAAATATTCAGCAGACGCGATTTAATGTGTTTCCGTTTTATACATAAAAGCCTGCTAAACTTTAAAATCAGCAGGCTTTTATTTTATTTTTTTATCATAAGAGATATTTGTCAATCCAAACCATTCACAAACAGATTCATTGCTTCCGGGCATCCGTACATTATAGTAGAATAAGTTTTCCCTGAACCCGGTCTTGCAGTGGGTGCAACCTTGAGACGTTTGAACTTTGCATCCCACGCTTTTCTCAGAATTCTCAGGTGTTCAGGATCGCCGTTCATTTTTACACTATTTACTACTGCCATAATTGTAACACCGATTTGCCTGATTGGATTTGAAGCCGGGCATGATGTATAACGCCAGTCGCTTTTTTGTTCTATCCATGTATCATTATTGAGAAATGTATTCCATTTTTTGACAGATTCCAGAATACGCTCATCCTCCGTAAGTTCATAGTATCGGCTCATTCCGTTAATCCTCACTGAACCTATGAAACCGGCTTCTCCCACGTGTTTTGTTTCGCAATAGCAATGACCCCAGGGGAGTGTATGAAGCCACCCACCGCAGTTGGGGTCCTGTGCAGAAAGCGCATCATCGGCAAGCAATTTCATCCCATTAAGAAAACGTTCGTTAAATTCAAGGTCATAGGCTCCGGCTATTGCGAGCATTGTCCAACCGTTAACCCGTCCGACATGACTGCCGGTCTTGAAATTAAATTTTCTGTCCTCAACCAGTTTGACAAGATTCTCTCCAATTTTTTCCACAGTTTCTTTCATCCATGGGTCGCCGGTCAGAAAGTAATTATATGCCATACCCTGAGTAAAAATATGTCCTAAATTATAAGGATCAAGGCAGAGATACGGCGTTTTACTCCTTCCGGTTCCGAATGACACATAGAGTTCCCGGATTTTTTCAACACTGTAAAATCCGCTTACATGCCCGACACAATGTTCGTGAACCATTCCGGGACGAATTGGGTAGTTTTCTCTTAATCCCGAAAACTCTTTGAAATGCTTTTTCAGGTCTTCATTGATAAATTGTATAACATCGACTTCACTGGTGTGACGTGCGGCAATATTGCCAACATGAAAATATTTAGGGTCTCCTGTCCGTGCGAACTGCATCAGGATATGCTTTGGTGTATCGTATTCATGATTACCCCAGTTGCAATGCCTCTCTCCATACCAGTCTCCCCAGTTCATCTGCCCATAGTCGCGCTGAGCCTTGATGGAGTGGCAATAGCCGTTGTCAAAGAGGTTTTCCGCCCAATCGTCATATTCCCTCATACCCCCGCTTCCGGCAGCCGCTAAATATCCCCATACACCGGTAGCAATCGCCTGGGCCGGATCGGCAGACGGGACAAGGGGGGTATTTGCCGATTTTGCCAGCGAAGTTCCATCTCCAGATAGGTCCAGCCAGACCTGCCAGCGGGGTGCCTGCCCCTCCCTTAAACGATAACAATTGTTCTCGAACAGATATTGATACTTGTACCAGGGCTCCATATGTCCAAAAGCACCTTTTTCAAATTCGGGGAACAAACCAATCTTTAAACCTTTTGAATCCACCTCTATGCTCTTGGGCCACTGCTGCCAGAAATCTCTCAGGGCAACGGCTATAACTCCCTTGCCATCATCGATTTCTGCCCATCCGGGAGCTTTAGAGCCTTTATTTTTTTCGGAGATACCTTCAATCCGATAGTTCTCATCATCTATTTGGAACAAGCGAACTGTTGAAACGGATTTTCCGCTCCATCCGGGAGTACCGCCTATTGCAGCAGCACGTGGTGCATCGAGAGGCACCACCTCAAGCTGCAGCCCACAGATATTATGCATCCAGCCGTTCTCTGCATCAAGGAGAATTTGCGGCTCAAGAAATACCTTTGATAGACCTGCAAAAATCGATGCACGCATTCGGAATCCAAAAATTCTTTTACCATTATCTGTGCGAAAAGAACCCTTTAAAACCAAAGTAGAACGCATTTTGCCCTCTGTTTCAACATCTGCCGATTCAACAACGCCGCTGCATTTTTGACCCTTGCTGTCTGTTAATGTTAATTTGATATCAATCCTTTCAGATATGCGTAAAAGACCATCTTTCACGGGAGAAAGCTCCACTTCTCCCGATTCAACAACGGGCATTTCACTGTTTTTCATCTGTACCGGAACATTCGGGTTAACTCCGCTAACATTTTCATCCCAGGACAGTTTAAAATTCGCTGCTCCACCGGGAGGAGGAGATGCCTGAAAATCAAGGAGAATCCAGCGAGCGCTTCCATCCTTCCACCTTGCAAGAACAGATGTCTGGGAAGGCACAGGATTGTTATCTTTATCATAAAGAATAAAATTTGAACCTTCGGGTGCGGTTCCCTGAGAAAGAGGAACTCCGCCTGTTACGGGTCGAAGTGATTTTAAGCCGGTCATATCATAAACATTAATATCGAGTCCTTCCACCGGTGTTTTACCCTTTACACACCCCTTAAACATCAAACCAATTAGAATAAAAATAAAACAGATGCAAAAAATTGTAATTCTTCTCATATTAAATTTCTCCTGTTTAAAATTTTGGTTCTTCTGGAAGTTTGTTTGATATGATTAAGGGCGGTTGGCGAACCGCCCCTGCAAAGTATTAAAAAAATATGTAACTATTAAAAAATATAATTAACTATTCGATTTATTGAAAAGGTCCTGCCATAAAGCGGTCACTTTGTGAAAAACGATACTGAATCAAGTTCAGTACAGGGCTCAGGATGGCAGATTGGGATTTTCAGGCAACAGAATTAGATTGTTCAGGATGAAAAATAGAGATATCTGTTATTTCTAAATTAAATCTGCAACTCCGTCGTTATTTTTCAGATGATTTTAAGCGTGAATAATATTCAACCTTTTGTTTTGCAAGGTTTAGATTTTCGCCTTCAACACCCAAGGCGACTTCTTTTCTAAATTCAATTTCAGCTTCCTCATACATTCCTAATATTTCATAAGTTAATCCTAAAATAGTATGAGATTCAGGAACATTATCATTATACATCATTGATTTTTCCAGATATTCCACAGCTTTTTGCAGTTCATTGGTGTTGTAGTAAGTATAACCCAATTCCAAAAGTGCGGCACTGTAATATGGGTAGAGGTCTGTAGCTTTTTTATAATATTTTTCAGCATTACCGTAGTTTCTCATTGCTCCTTCACATTTTCCAAGGTCATAATATGCATAAACGTATGAACTATCGTACTGAATAGATTTTTCATATTCTATTTTTGCTTTTTCATATTGTTTTTGTTTAAAATACATATCCCCCATCAATTTATAAAAAGGTGCCTGGTCATCTTTTATTTTTAAAGCTTCATTCAGTTCGAGGACACTTGAGACCATATCCTTTTCAGAAAAGAATTCTTTTGCTTTATCGTAATGATTGTATGCCAACTGTGCATGCTTTAAATCTTTCACTTTATCTGAATATCTTTCCTCATTAAAGTTTCCCTCAATATTTGCAAATTCACTCGAATCTTTGAAAGATTTTGAAAGTTTTTCAATTCTCAATATTCTTTCTGAAGTTTTTGGATGTGAGGTAAAAAGCATCTCTAATTTTCCGGGTTCTCTATCATGTAAACTTTCTATTACCTCCATAACTCCTTTCATACCTTCCGGGTCGTAACCTGTATTACAGATATATTCTACACCCAGCTGGTCTGCCTGGAACTCGTTTTTTCTTCCATATCCCAAGGAGACCATATTAAAGACAACCGAACTGGTAAGAGCAATTATATTTCTTATTTGTTCAGACTTTCTGCTTTTATGATACATTTGGTCAATGGTCAATCCTGCATAAAGAATATACTGAAATCCCAAAGCTTTGGACATCTGTGAAGCGCTGTGTCTTGCAGTTACATGTCCGATTTCATGCCCCAATACTCCTGCAAGTTCTGCCTCATTGTTTAAAGCATTAAGCATTCCCCTCGTGATATATACATATCCTCCAGGTACAGCAAATGCATTTATAATAGAAGAATTTATAACGATAAAATGGTAATCCAGGTAGGGTCTGTGGCTTTTTTTTGCTAAACTATTTCCAACTTCATTTATATATTCATTAAGTTCTCTGTCATTGTATGCCCCACCGTATTCAAACGTTACCTGAGGAGCATAATTATCTCCAATTTTTAACTCTTCGCCTTCACTTATCAGCATAAATTGTCTTTCGCCTGTAACGTAACTGGTCGCACAATTCGTAAATAATGCTATTATAAGTATTGCAGAAAAAAATATCCTTATATTTGCCATAATTTTAACCAGTTTAATCATATTTATTTAATTACTAACTTTATTGAAAAGATAGCAGGTAAAAATTAATAAAGGACAACTCAAGGATTGTCCCTGCAGATTGTAGAATTTATGATGAATTAATATATATTGCGTTTATTTCAACATAAAAAAAAATTTTAGATTTTTTTTAGCTGCATTATGAAAAAGAGAGCTCATAAACATGCTGTCTTCCTGGTACTTCGCTCATCATTACATTCATTCCAAAGTTTTTAAATTCATATTCCTCATAATGTTCAATTCCATTAAGTAGAATGCGTGAACCCGGTCCTGTTTGAATCTTAACACCAATAGAACATCTTTCTGCGGTTAAACATTTTGTTAAAATTCTTGAGTTATTATCGATGCTGCCGTTTACTGAAATATCATCACATTCGATCTCACTTTCATTAATTTTGCCGAGAACAACAAACCTATTATGAGTTCCTCCAAAAATTCTGCATTTACTGACCGTACCTTTTATAATCGCAAAATCATTATAATCTAACCTGATAAAACTATTATTTAAGCTGTTTGCTACAAAATTCGGTTCTTTTACCTTTGCGGCTTCACCGACAAGATAATCAACATATTCTTTGTTTTGTGTTACAAGCTCAACAAGTCTTTTTGTCATCTCTCTGTGAATAATTGAAAAAGATTTAAAAATAGTAAGAAAATTATGATATTCGGGACAATTATTAAATGCTTCAATAGATGTAGTAATACCTATAAATTTTACAAATAATTCCTTTAATTCTTCTCTGTGGTCTTTTTTATCGCCAAAAGTGGTTTTCAATTGTTCCAGCCAAAACTGACCAAAGGGTACATTCATATATAATTTCTTATCCCAATACGCTTTTCTAATTTTTTCTTTATATGCAGCGATTTCTTCTTCTTGTTTTCTTAAACTTTCCTTTAATTCATCCATTCTTTTGAGGATATTTAATTTTTGCCTTTTGAGAATTTCCATTTCTCTTTTTGCTCTGTGCTTTTTTCCATTAATAGTCTTAACCTCTCCGACAAACATTTCACTATTCTGCTGGGCAAGTATATCTACTAAATAATCAAGCATAGATTCGCTGCCTACACTCTTTTTATAATCTTTCTGAACCTGTTCAAATAAATACTTTATCCATTTTTTATCTTTTATATCTAAACCAAACTTTTGGGCTGTTATTATCTGCCGTCTGATCAAGATTGCTTTATCATTAAAATAATTTATTAACTTCAGCTTTTTTTCTTCAAGTTCTCTCCGGGCATTTAGTATATCATTTGATTTTTCCGATCCAAATGAAACATAACTATTCTCAATACTTCCGTTACACGCAACCTGCTTTATAAGAATTTCACTTTCCGTAAGTCCCTCTTCGGGAAAGACGCCGCAAAATCTCATTCCCCCGCATCTCAAGCCATCAGCTTTCATTTTTAAAACCTTCTGAATAGTATCCTCTACTTCAACATTAATGCTTGCATTGATGAATTTTGCTCCTTGAATTCTCTGCGTAGCAAGATTATTGACAAACAACTCCTGTTCAAGATTTACAATAGTCTTTGGTTTGGCATCCCCTGCAATTATTCTGCTTCTTCCGTCTCCGTAATGTGATAATAATTTATCTTTTATTTCCGAATCGGTAATATTTCGTATAACAGCAAACTTTTTAATATCGGACAGTGTTTTTATGGTAGTTTCAAATGATTTTGCTTTACTGGTAGCAGGTAAATTTATTGAAAGTTCAGAGTCTATTTTATATTCAATTTTTATTAACAACTCAAAAAGAGCATTCACAAAAGATTTTAAATTTTCTTCTCCCGGGCAGTTCCATATAGATATTACACCTTTCCTGACTTCAATATCATTTTGGGTTACTTTATAATTTTTCTCTTCAAGAAATTTCTTTATTTTACTCAGTCTTTCTTCAAATTCCGGTGTTCCTTTGCCCCCCCCAATAGGATAGAATTTACCTTCAGCAAACAGAAAGTAAACATAGGTTCTGTAAAATTCGGTATCTCTTTCCATTATTATACTAAGTTCTCCTCTGCTTAAATTTTGTAATTATAACAAAATACAATATTTACTTTACAAAATCAACAAATTACATTAATTTCGAAAAAATTTTAGTCACAGGCGACTGCCAAAAAAGTAGATTGCCATCCCGATGTTTCGGGATTCCTTGTGGTGATACATGAGGTATTGTCATTATTCTGAGTTCCCGGAGAGTGTTCGGGATGAGGCAAAATTTATAAATCGAATATTTATTATTGGATTATTGATAAAGCCCTAAAAAATAAATAAACATCAATTAACTATTGACAAAATAGATATTTTTATTTAAATTTAAAATTAATATTAAACCTAACTTATGAATATCCAATTAAAGATTTCAATTTTATTAAATTAATAATATTAATGGAGGAGATTAAAAATGCTAAAAAAATTCATACCTTTTATATTTACTGTTATCATTTTGTTAAATTGTGGTGGTACAACAGAATTGACTACAAATGCTTATGTTGACCCGGTGTATAATTTTACTGCAACCGTCCCTGATGCCTGGCGGAGTTTTTCAGGTACCGGTAAAATGCGGTTGAAATCTGTTGATACCGAATACACTCGTTCCAAAGAGAGAACCGAGTCTTTGAAAATGGATGCAGGAATAGAAATAGACCCTACTATATATCTGTTTGTTGAAACGGGAGATAAAGATGTTAAAGAATATATTGAAAGTGTGAAAAAAAAATACTTGACTGAGTTTTATAATTTATACCCTCAAGACAGATATACTCCCTCCCGTGAAGTTACTGAAGAAGAGAATATTACGGTAGCCGGAATTGAAGATGCAGTTGAATTTGCAATAAAAGAGGGACATTCTGACCCGACCAGGAGGAATCCGATAACCCAGGTTTACGGATATGATATTAATACGATTATTAATTTCACAATTTTCAAAAAAGGTGAAAATATATATCATATTGAATTCATTTGTCCTGAACTTGCTATAAGACAATATATTAAGAACTATGATGACTTTGTTAAGAGTTTGAAATTTAAATAAAATTATTTATTAATTACAGGGAAAGGTAAATATTTATTATTTCCTTTTTCCATATACAATATTTTTAAATAAATAACAATTTTACCTTGAAATTCAAATAATTTTTAATTATTATTAAACAATTATTTAAATATTTTACAATAAATTTGCTGGCATAGCTCAGTTGGTAGAGCAGCTCACTCGTAATGAGCAGGCCGTGGGTTCAAATCCCTCTGCCAGCTCAGGATAAGAAATTCGATTAACTTATACTTTTAATTAAAGATGATTAAAAGACTTAAAAAAAATATTATTTATAAGGTTTTATCTTTATATTTAAAACTTATACGAAAAGACGAAGTAATAGATATAAAAAATTCATTTTTGGTATCAAAAAAGATTCTAATAATACTGCCATCAAGCAAAGAACAATTTGAAATTGCATTATCTTTTCTCCCAAAAATTAAAAACATCTTTAAGAAGAGGGAAATAATATATATTATTCCAGCATCATTTCAGAATCTTTTTAAGAGCCATTTTTATGGGAATTACTTTTTTTATCAAGATAAAGACATATCATTTTTTCAACTGCCCAGGAAAAAATTTATAAAACTACTGAAAAAGGTGAATTTTGATATAAC
>JAUVVT010000429.1 GCA_030604505.1 bacterium
CGTCTATCCGTATGAATGGAATGATGATTTCTCGGCAGCAAGAAACGAATCCCTCAAGTATGCAAATTGCGATTGGATATTAGTCCTTGACGCCGACGAGATAATCGATAAAAAGAATAAGAATAAATTAAAAACACTGCTAAAGAAAAAGGAAAAATTAGCGTATTATTTGAATTTTAAAAGCAGGATAGAATAAAGCGGGGCAGGGGGGGTGGTTTACAATGCTCATCCACGCCTTTTTCAAAACAGGAAGGGAATTTTGTATCAGGGAAAGCTCCACGAGGAAATTGTGTCTTCAGTACAGAAAGCTGGTGGTGAACTGGCTTTGAGTGAAATAGAAATAGAGCATTCCGGCTATGAAGACAGGTTATCCAATCAAAAGGATAAAACAGAGAGAAACATAAAGATATTGTTGAAAGAAATTGCCGAAAATCCAGACGATGGAATGAACTATTTTTATCTTGGCGAGTCTTATTCGCTGCTGCACAGATGGGAAGAGGCGGTTGAATATTATAAAAAGGGTGCGGAAAAGGGAAATATCCCTGATATGAATCTTGCAATACTATATCAGAATCTTGGGACGGCATTACTCCATCAGAAAAAATATGGAGAAGCAATCAAATCAGAAACAAGGGCAGGTAAAATAAATCCGAATATTACGACTTCTCATATTATATCTGCGCAGGCAGCTTATGAAACCAAGAATTACGATAAATCTATCTGGGAGTTGAACTGCTATCTCGAAAAGATTAATCAGAAAGATATAAAAAGAAAGAATTATGTTGTCTATCACGAGCCGAATCTGTCGTATGTTTATGCACTTTTGGGCAGGTCATATCTGAATACAAACAACTTTGAAATGGCGGAAGAATGCCTGCTGAAGGCGGAAGAGACCGATGGAATATTTTATCTGCTCTACTGTTCGGCTCTGGGAAACAATGACATAAAAAAAGCGGAAGAGTATGTGAGGAAGGCAATAAAATTAAACAGCAAATTTGCCGGTTATTATGCCGAACTTGGAAATATTTTAATAAAACAAAAAAGATTCGACGAATCCGAAGAGGTGTTCAAGACCGCTTCAGGTATTGAACCTGATAATAAAGAAATACTAAAGGGAATCGGTTTAATTTATTTAAATGAAAAGAATTATACGGAGGCGATATCTGAATTTGAGAAGATAAAGGAAAAAGATGTTGAGGTGCAGGAATATCTTGCTGAATCATATTTTAATGACGGGCAAATCTCCGATGCAAGAAAGATACTGGAAGATTTATTGAGCAGCGGTGTAAAAAAACAGAACTATTATTATTTTATGGGATTAATTTTAGAAGCATCGGGGGAGACTAAAGAATCAAACGAACTGTTCAGGCAGGCAGTAGAGTGGGAAGGGGGATCTTCGGAGATATATTTTATTGCGGGCAATAAGCTGCTGAATGCCGAGCTGTATGATGATGCGGCAGATGCTTATAATAAATCCATAATGCTGACGCCGCTGGTAAAAGAGCCGAGAATGAACCTTGCGCTAACCTATATAAAGAAAAAAGAGTTACAGAAGGCATTGGACACATATTTTAGTCTGCTGAAGATTGACCAAGCCGATAAAAAGGTTAAGAGAAATATTGCATCCGTATATGCAAAGATGGGGGATACAAAAAACGCCGAAAAATACCTATTAGAATCAAGAGAATAAGAGCTGACAATAGAGAACGCCCACAGGGCAGGCAGAGAAGATGTTTCAATTTGTCTCAATTTGTCTCATTTTGTGCCATTTTGTGTCAATTTGTGTCATTTTTGGGATGTTTTTGAGGCAAATGAGACAGTTATGTTATTAAATATCAAGAAATTACGTTATTTGTCTCAGTTTTTTTAACTTTTTTAACTTTTTTAACCATCCACAGGACAGGCCCACGGGGCCCACAGGGCGCGCAGGCAGAGTGTTTATCTGTGGTTTCATATTTTTGGGTCATTTTAGTAAATATAATTATTATTTTATGATTTGTTATTATATACAATAACAATATACGAAATTTTATGTGCGATGTCAAGGGAAAAATAAAGGCACAGAGGAAATGGGGATTGAACCACCCACAGGGCAGGCAGAGAACACAGAGGGATAGAGAGGCACAGAGGGAAATTAAATTTCTGGAAAATATGGGGATAGAATAATTATTTGTTTTTTGGATTGAACTATAATCAAAATTCTTTTAATAATCTGTTTTTAAAAAGAAATTTTTTTTTTAAAAAAACTTGACTTTTTATTATATTATCTGTATACTATTTTTATATTATAAAATATTAAAAAAGGGGGTATTTACTTATAATAATAATTTAAAATACTATAAATATTTTTAAATTATCAATATTTACACACATATAACAAGTCTTGATCTTACTGGAACCGGGGGCTCATCTGAATATTTTTATTTATAGAAAATTCTAACAATCTCATCAAAATCCATATTCTTTTAACTTCAAGATAAACTTAAAATTCGTAAAATTCTCAAAATTTTTGGGATAAACGTATTTATATCTCTAAACTAAATTACCATAAAATTATTTCTAAATCTAAAAAAAATAATTTCAGTGTTTAAATCTTATTATCTTTAAAATAAAATTGGAGGTATCAGTATGAAAAGATTAATGTATATGTTAGCAGCAGTCGTTTTTGCATGTTTAATTGTCAACTGTGAAAGTACAAAAGTAAGTACTAAAGATAGTCGGACTACTGAGACTAAATTTGATCCTAATATAAG
>JAUVVT010000264.1 GCA_030604505.1 bacterium
ATAGCTAACAGCTTTTAAACTTGTATTGTATATGGCAATCGAATTATAAATGTTGTTCCGTATGATTGTTTACTTTCTGTTTTTATTGAACCTCCATGACCGGAAATTATCTGATGAACCACTGCCAGACCAATCCCGGTTCCTTTTTTCTTTGTTGTAAAATAAAGGTCAAAAACGTTCGGCAGATTCTCTTCAGATATACCGCAGCCAGTATCTTTAATGCGAATTTCAAAATAATCTTCAAACGGTTTGCCCGTAATTGTTATAGTTCCGGGAGGGTCAATCGCCTGAATACCATTTTCAATCAAATTTATAAATGCTTGTTTTAACTGGTCGTGGTCTCCTGCAGAGGGTGGATGGGAGTCTATCCTAAGTTCGAAATTAATCTGATTTTCCTCAAATCTTGCCAAAAACAGCTGCTCCAATTCTTTAAAAAAATTCTGAAATTTTAGAGGTTCTTTATGAATTTCCGGCGGTCTGGCAAACCTTATAAATTGGTTGACAATCTCATTTATTCTATTAATCTCTTTTTCCACTGTTTGAATACGTGAAGAATATTGTTCTGCAATTTTATCCGATGCAAACTTTTTGTTTAAAAACTGCATAATCAGCCCGATTGAATTCAAAGGATTTCCTATTTCATGCGCAACTCCCGCAGCCAATTTACCCATAGCTGTTAATTTCTCCTGGCGGTGGAGCTGTTCTTCAAGGCGTGCCTGTTCTGTCGTATCATCAATAAGAAAAATACATGTCTCTACTGCAGTTCCTTTCATTAGAAGTGTTGTCCGGAGACTGATACGAAGGGATTCGGTATTTCCTTTATACCAGATATACCTTGGTTGACGGATTTCTGTCATATTATCAATGCTTTCCCGACAAATCCTGACGATATCATCCGGAAATACCTCAATATTTTTACCGATAACATCATTTTGGTCAATATTAAGAATATCTGCTGCCTGTCTGTTTGCTAATTGTACATCTCCATTGCTTCCAACCGCTACAACCCCACTTCCCATATTTTCGAGTATAAGATTTGTATATTTCCGCAGTCTGATAAAACTTTCCCGGAATATCTGTCTTTGACTGTAGCTCAGATAAAAACTCAAAATTGAAATACACACTATTAGAATTATTAATCCAGTAATGACCAATTGTTTTTTCGCCCTTGCGTTTAAAATCTCATATTGTTTCATAGAAAGCCCCAACCGTAAAACCCCAATAGATTCATTCTGGATAGAAAACGGTGATACAGCTTCAAAAACAGACTGCTGTTCATATTGTAAAATCCGGGTTCTGACCTGCGTCTGGTTCATAGTTCCGTTAAGGAACTGGTCTTCACTAAATTTAGAAATTGTATATGGTTCAAAAATTCCGGCAATAATTGTCTCCGGATTCTCCAGAATAACATATTCTACACCTGCAGTTCTTTTAAAGTCTTTAAAGAATCTGCCGAATCCGTAAAGCTGGCGGAATGTCCGGATATATTCGGAACTGATGATTCCTACCACAGAACCTCCCTCTCTGCGGTGAACCAATGCAGTAAACCTATTGGTCGAAGATTCGGATTCGGTAAAATATTCGGGTGCTATTATTATTTCGTCAAGAAAACCATTATTTACATCAGCAAGGATATCAGAAGGGATTATTTCTCCGAATGTATTTGAATCAGCGACGGAAACAATACATTTCCCATCCTTATCATAGATGTCCAAACGTTCGAACTGGCTTTCCTGCTGTTGTAATTTCAATCTTTCTTTTGAAAACGGAGTAATTGCATTTAATGCAGAAATGAGCTGCAGATTGGTCAGCATTCTGCGGTGAATTTCAGATTCAAGCACATCAGCTGCCTGTAAACTCTTTTGACTCGTGTTGGTCAGGGTTGTAATAAATAACTCTGCCTGGTATTTTAATTGGTTTAAGTAATCCTGCTTTCGGGAATAATATTCAAGAAAAATTGATATTACAATTATTATAATACCTGCAATTACAATAGGAATAAGAAAGTGTGGAGAAATAATCATACGTGAGGTTTTCTTGTACTCATTCCATAAGTTTTCTTCCATTTTCCTTTAATCTCCCTAAATTTATTCTTTTGATAATTTTTTTTTTGATGTAATATAAAAAACAAGATAATTAATAAAAAGAAAAACATTTATAAATTTCTATCCTGAACAATTCATAAATTAATAGTATTAAAATATTTTCTATTATTTCTTATCAAAAATTGCAGTTTTTGTAAGAGTATTCTATCATTATTTGATAAAAATGTATCAAAAATTATCATTTTTGCATATTTTTATCATTTTAAGAATTGTTCATTATTTATTGTATTTTAAGTGCTTATTAATATTTTTTTGCTCATTTTTTTATAAAAAATCAAGGTTTTTTTTTAATATGATACGGTAAATAGGATTTCAGAATAGTTATTATTTTAAATAACTTTATTTAAATATAATAAAATTTATCCGTGATGTCAAGAAATATTTTAGTATTATTACGAATATATTAATATAACGGGGGGATTTGAAATCCGCCCCTACAACAACTTTTAAATAATCAATGGTTTGGCTGCATAAATAAAAAATTTTATTAATTATTCAGGATATATCTATAAAAGATGCAACGGCAAAAACTGGATTCCCCCCGAATATTCGGGGGGAATGACATTTTGGGAGTTTTATTAATGTAAATTCAGATTTTACAATTGCAATAATTTTAACAAAAAGTTTCATTAATAATTTTTTCGGACTTTTTGCCATATCATCTATAAAAGTAAACCATAAACAATTTTTACAGACTATAATACGGAGTTTCCACTATTGTATTTACCATTGACCAAAAATTTTCAAGCGGGGTATCGAGCTGGACATTGTGTGTGGGGCCTATTATTAATCCGCCGTTTTTACCGATTGTTTTTAAGCGGGTTATTACCTCTTTTCGAACGTTTTCCGATGTCCCGAACGGCAGTGTATACTGTTCATCGATTGAGCCCCAGAAACTTAATTTATCTCCATAATCTCTTTTCAATTTTTCAGGATTCATACATTGAGGCTGAATTGGATTAAGAATATCCAGACCAATTTCAATCAAGTCTTTTATTATTGGATAGATAACGCCGTCCGAATGATATGAAATCTTTATTTCGGGATTAATATTTTTTAGAGTGGAAATAAAGTTTGCAAGATACGGTTTAAAAAATTTTCGCCATGTATCCAATGATACAAGCATAGCATTCTGAGCGCCCACATCATCTCCCGTATGAATCATATCAACGCCCATTTCCACCAGTTTTATCGCCGCTGTGAGATGATAGTTAAAAACAATATCAAATATCATTTCGACAATACCGGGATTTAAAATAAAATCCGTCATTATCTTCTCAAATCCCCGAAGTGCCCAGGCACCCTCAAACACAACCGTCCCTGTAACTCCCACACTCCAATATTCGTTTTTATATTCTTTTATTACCTGCTCTGCATCAGCATATAATTCGGGTCTATTTGGGTCAGGAGGATTATATGAATCTATTGACTTATCATCAAAAAGGGGATGCCCTATTATTTCGGTGTAACATCCTTTGCCGAAGTTTGTATCATATTGCACGAGTCTCCACACAACTCCCCATTCATCGGTATAGGTATCTCCTTGAATATTATAATCATTATATGCATAATAAGAATTTTCCCATCCAACCGAAGTCAAAAGCATATCCTGTTTTAATGCACGTTCCAATTCGTAGGTATTCCCCCCACCGTGAGGATTATGAACCTTTTCTGCTTTTTGATTCAATTCTTTTTTAAGTCTCAAGGCGAATTCAGGAGTAAAACTGATATACATCGGACATCTATCCGCCTCTTGATGATTCAGCGCCTTTAATACCCTTTCACGATGCTTCATTTCCAGACCCTGCTAAATAAATTAAATATTTTCAAAATTTAACCACAGAGAACACAGAGAAAATATTTAATATCAATGAGTTAAGAGAAATACAACTTTGCCTTTATCTTTAAGAGTAATCTTTTTTTGGCGTTTATATACAATATCTCTCAATTTGAATTCATTGGATAATGTTTCCTCATATACATTCTCTAATAATCAGGGACCTAATGATGAATGAACCTCAATTACACAAGAAATTATTCTTTCTGTTATATCTTTTAAAGAAAATTCTTTTTGAGTACACAGAGTATTCCTCTGTGGTCTCTGTGTTTTCATATTTTATCCTCGTTTTTCATAGAACTTTTGACACTACAAGGGTTTGATATAGGGAGTATCACAGAAAATATACTGCCTTTTCCCGGTTCACTTTCAACCTGGATTCTGCCGCCGTGAGCTTCGGTAATATGTTTAACCAGGGTGAGGCCCAATCCACTTCCCTTTGTTTCAGAT
>JAUVVT010000197.1 GCA_030604505.1 bacterium
ACAATAGATTCTGCTGGCGAAGGTGAAGAACACCTTCGCCCTTGATTTAGCTCCGATAGAAGCGAAATGTTTATAGATAAATTTAAAAATACAATTTTCAGCCTGAAGCTGATCCGCATTTGGCGGAGAAGCCCCGTAGGTGCAGTATAATCAATATATTTATAACAAAAATTAAATGTTTTTTTAATTCTGTGAATCCCGATAAACTTTTTTTAAAAAAAATCCTTGACAAAAGATTTAAATTTTAATAGATTTTTCTATATTTATTTTCAAAATAACAATAAACCTTTTAAACATCTCAAATAATCTATCGCAATTTTTAGGTAATAATAAAATAGAAAATTTATACATAGCTCAGGTTAATCCTGTCAAAATATTTATTTTCTAAAATATTCGTATTAACACTAAAATAATCCTTGACATTACGCATAAATTTTATTATATTTAAATAAAGTTATTTATAATAATAACTAAATTTGCCATTCCCGCGCAGGCGGGAATCCGGTTTTTGCAGTTTCGATAAAAAAAAACCTTGATTTTTGATAAAAAAATGAAGCTAAAAAATACTAATAAATACCTAAAATACAATAAATAATGAACAATTTTTAAAATGATAAAAATGTGCTGAAATGATAATTTTTGATACATTTTTATCAAAAAATGATAGAATATTCTCACAAAAACCGCACTTTTTGATAAAAAATAAGACTAAATATCACTAACTAACATAAGGAGGAATTATTGTGATAACGAAAAAACTTTTAATTGCTTGTTTATTAATAGTATTATTACCCTTCGCTCTTTCGGGACAAACAAAAAATCCGGAAGACATAAATAACTGGAAAGGAAAAACGATAATGTATTTTTCCCCACATCCTGATGATGAAACAGCATCAATAGGAACACTGGCAAAACTTGCGGCAAACGGCAACAAGATTTATGTTGTATTATACACAACCGGTAACAAAGGTTCAAGAGACCTTACAATGACCAGCGAAAGACTTGCTCAAATAAGAAAAAAAGAAGACAAAGAATCACTGAAAGCAATCGGAATACCGCCTGAAAATATGATTTGGCTCGGTTATGATGACGGAATGCTTGAGTATGTCCCCGAAAAAGAACTCTGTGAAAAGGTATGCAAGCTGATTAGAAAATACCGTCCGGATGTGGTCTTTAGTTATGACCCCGGTTCAGATTGGATGCAGTGGCATAAGACTGACCACCGTATGGCGGCTTTTGTAACACTTGATGGAGCGCGGGCTGCTGCTTATCATTTGTATTTTCCGTATCATAGAATTTATGAAGGACTGCAGCCGTATACTGTAACAGACTATTTCTTTTATGGTTCACGCGAGCCCAATTATAAAGTGGATATTACAGATTTTGTTCAGCTTAAGATAGAGGCTGTCTCCAAACATACAAGTCAGTTCGGCAGCGGTAATTTTAAATACGTAGGTCCGGAAATGGATGAAGAATCAATAGAAAGAATTAGAAAACGTGCATATAGAGGAAGAGAAGATGATGGAAGAGTATATGAAAAGTTCAGACGACTTCGGGAATCTATGTCATTCTGATATTTTTATATAGTTTAATAATATAAAAATAACAAAAGGGGATGAAATTCATCCCCTTTATGATTTTTTTAATATTGGAGGATTTATGAAATCTGATAAACTATTTAAGGTATTAATAATTTTAATATTTGTTTTAATAATATTAAACATTTATTCAATCTTCATACATACTCCTTTGGTAAATGCCCAGCAGAATTATCAGAAATTATCAGAGATAAAGGTAAAATCAAATGTATTAAATAATATACAAGCCATGATTCCTGAAAAATACGGTGAATTAAAAGGTATTGAAGGTGTCGGAAAGTCCACAATGCTTTGGTTTGAATCGGAAGATGGAATAATTAGAAGAATAAATTTAAGTTTTTGGGAAGATGAAATTATCCTTGATGATTTGGTAGTGACTATTGAAAGAAACTAAATATCAGAATAATGCATCAATATAAACAAGGAAATACATTTGTAAGTTTAATAAGCAATATTACTTATATTTATCTCTGTCGAGTTTTTCCAGCTCATATTTTCGGGTTTCTTCTCTCAGCATATTGTTATATTCTTCTTTCGTTATGGTACCGTTATCTAATCGTGCTTTCAATAGTTTTTCTATTTTAAACAGCTCTAATTCAGCCATAAAATCTTCTGCTCTGTCTTCTCTTATATCCTGTGCTTTGAATTGTCTTTTTATAAAATCTGTCAGTTCGAGTTTTGTCGGCTGATAGCTTTTTAAAGTCTCGATTTCTTGTGCATAAAAAATTGATTCTTCTTCAGATGCCAATGTCTCTTTCTCGGCTCTGAGTCTTTCATTCCAATAATTATCATATGCAGCAAGTGCCTCTTTTACTCTTGTCTCATCAATGGGTCTAAGGTAGCTTTGTGCCATATCTCTTACTATAGTACTCTCGTCCAAAAGTGAATTTATCAATCCATCGACTACCCACTTAGGTTTTTCATTAAGTGTTTCAATTACCTGAAGTGCATTTCTTCTCTCCAGATAATTAGGACTGTTCTTTTGTCTGGATATAATCAGCAGTTCAGGAACTATTGACGGCTCCTCCAATTGATTCAATATCTTAGAAAACGTCCGTATTCTTCTTCTTGGCAATACGACGTCTTCATCAGTTTCCCAGTTAATAATATTTGTATACCTATCCAGTTCAGCAGCTCCAGGAAAACTTTTTGCAGTAGCATTTTTCCAAGATGCACCAGCATTAGACGAAAATTGTATATTAGGTACAGTTGAATCTGATTTCGTATTATAATATTTTAAGGATATATCATTTGGCGATAGTCCTGACACCGGCTTTGCATAATAACTCGGTTTAAGATAAAAATCTCTTGTTTCATCAGGGTTTCCCTGGTCTTTATCGTATGGAGTAAGCTTTATTCTTATTGGTTTATTTTTTAATCCAGGTATATCAAAATTTGAATACCATTTTAAAATCCCAGTATAATTTGCAGGGATTAATTTAGAAATATCACCTGAAATAGTTGCTTTTTCCCAAGAGATCCCGCCGTTTTGAGAAAACTCTGCAACCAATGCAATAGTGTCTCCTTCCAAGTCATTTATTTGATATTCGATTTCAAGAAGTTCTGCATCATTAATGCTAAGCATTCTTGCAGAAGGTTCTCTATTATTATCGAGATGAAATGGTGCTGTGGCAACCCATTTCCCAAAAGTTTTTCCACCGCTTAAAGATACAAGAAAGGAGACATTGTCTGAATCAAAAGCCGGCAGATCCTCGTATGACTTCCATACAACTCTTTCTGTGTCTGGAGTAACAGTTTCTGTTTGAAGTAATCTTTGTGCAGTTGCCTTAATCCAGTTTTTACCGCCGTTTAGTGAATACATATAATTAAATATATCCTCCGTCTCCGCCAATTCCCTGGGATAATACACTGAAAAGGTTATATTATCTCTGCTTTGTATATAAATATCTTTTATATCTATTTCGTCATAATTAACATCTATTGCAATTACATCATAGATACCGTCTGATATTGCTTTATTCTTTTCAAATGGAGTTAATTTGAAAACAAGTTTTGTTTGTTGTGAATATGGAATGTTTTCCTTATCTGCTCTCCAGTATAGCTCGCCTTCATATAGTTCTGATGATATGTCATCGGTTCTTCCTTCAACTTGAGCATTAGACCAGGAGTTCCCTTCGTCAATTGAGAATTCAGGGACAATCGTCATTGAATCAAGGTCATTATCAAAAATTTGATAATGAATCCAAACAACACCTATCGGGTCTATGCCATAATCAATAATTTCAATCCTTGGTGGGATATTACTTCCTGAATATTGAAAGGTTCGGGTATGTTTCCATGTTGGTTCATCCTTGCTACTATGAATAACCCTTAACCTGAGATCCGGCGGCTCTTCAGGTGTTGGTTTTTCAAGAAATTCAAGAAGATAAGGTATAACTCTATCATCATTTATTTCACCAAGTGCATTAAATGCAGAAAGATAATAAGGTCTTCTGTCTCTGATTACCTGAATTAAAGTTGGAACAGCGCGTCTATCTTTTAATTTACTGATTATTTCGACGGCTTCTTTTGCGTAAGGACGGTCTTCTTTAACCACTCTTATTAAAACAGGTACAGACCTTGGGTCGAGTATCATACCCAAAGCTTTTAAAGATTCTCTTGCATAGGACCCATCTCTTAATAATTCGTTGCAGAGGTCTTGCGTGGCTCGACGGTCTGCCAGTTTACCGAGAACTATAGCTGCATTACCTGAATATTCATCTCCTTTTCTAAATGCTTTAAGTATCTCTTGATATTTTTCATCATTTCCCTTAATATATTCCAAACGCGCATTGTCTATTTTTTTATATTGCGGCTGAAAACTTGATATACATCCAATAAGTATAGATAATGGGATTAATAAAAATATTTTATATTTTAAGACCATCATAAATCTTATACTGTCAGAATTTATTGTAAGTTTCAAATATTCTCAAAAATAAATTGTCATTAGAAATATCGGCATTTTATAGACATAAAGTTAGTAATTTTCAACTGTTTATTTAATATTTCCGGTATATCCTGAATTCTCGGTAATTAATTTTAATTCGGCTAAATTGATAAATATTAAAAAAATATTGATTTTTAAACTAAAGAAAATTAATTTAATACATTATAATTACTAAAAATGATGGATTTTGAGTAAGGAAGAGGATGGATTTGGGTTTCAATAACGACTTAAAGAATACTATTCTTCGGCTTTCGTATCCTGTAATGGCTGGAATGGTTTCAAGGACATTATTAAGTTTTGTGGATACTTTAATGGTTGGGCGGCTTGGAGCTGTTTCTATAGCATCTGTGGGGCTCGGAAGTATGACTGTGTGGATTATTATTTATATGTTCTTTTCACTTGGAGTGGGAACTCAGATTATGACTGCAAGAAGTTATGGCGAGGGTAATTACAGAGAATGTGGATTGATCCTCAACAATGCATTTATTTTTTCAGTAATTATA
>JAUVVT010000040.1 GCA_030604505.1 bacterium
AGGAAAATTTGGAAAAAATTGTTGAAGAGAGAACAAAAGAATTAAAGAAATCACAAAAGTTTTTACAGGAAAAGGGCGAAGAGCTTCAAACAATGTTGGATTCTTCACCGGCGATGATTTTTTATAAAGATAAAGAAAATAGATTTGTGCGGGTCAATAAATCATTTGCTAATGTTATTGGCATGCCTATTAATTCTATAATTGGTAAAGCTGATTATGAGATATTTCCCGGGAAGACAGAACAACAAATTAATGATGAACTCGATATAATTAAGACAGGTAAACTTAAATTAGATATATCTGAATATATCGAAACCCCAAAGGGTAGGATATGGATTCAGGTGGATAAAATTCCATACAATGATACGGACGGTAATATCATAGGAATAATAGGATTTGCTTTAGACGTTACTGAGCGCAAGAAGGCTGAAGAAGAGAAGAGAAAACTTGAAGAACAATTATTCCAGGCACAAAAAATGGAGTCTATCGGAAGGTTAGCCGGTGGTATTGCGCATGATTTTAATAACCTTCTTGCCAGCATAATAGGATATGCTGAACTTTTAAAGATTGAGTTTGAAGGTTCTGATACGAAAGAAAAGAAAGCAATCGATGCAATTTTAAAGGGATCAGAAAGTGCCGCAAACCTTGTTCGGCAATTGCTGGGTTTTGCGAGGAAGGGGAAATTTAAGCCTGTTATATTTAACATAAATGATGCTATTAAGGATACAATTAAGGTGTGCGAAAAAATCTTTGAAAAAAATATAAAAGTAAGATATGAACTTGATGAAAAAATTAAAAACATTGAAGGTGATAAAAATCAACTGGAGCAGGTTTTTACGAACCTTGTTATTAATGCAAAAGATTCAATGCCGAAGGGAGGGGAATTGATTTTTAAAACAAGAAATGTTTATCTTAGTGAGAAATATGTTAGTAAACACATTGATTTTAAATCCGGGAATTATGTTAAGATATCGGTTACAGATACTGGATCTGGAATGTCTAAAGAAGTAATGGAGAATATATTTGAGCCGTTTTTTACTACAAAAGGGGAGGGTGAAGGAACGGGATTAGGTTTAGCCACTGTTTACGGTATTATAAAAAACCACAATGGTCATATAAACTGCAATAGTGAACTTGGATTGGGAACAACATTTACGGTTTTTTTGCCTGTTGCTGAAGGAGAAATTGTGGAAGAAAAAATTGATACAAGTATTATCAAGGGTGAAGAAACAATTCTTGTTATTGATGATGAAGAGGGTGTAAGAGATATAACAAAAGAGCAGTTGGAAACGCTTGGATATAAAGTATTGGTTGCCAGTAGCGGAATTGAAGGGCTTGATATATATAAAAAGGATATGGATAAAATTGATTTGATATTACTTGAGATGATAATGCCTAAAATGACTTGTAAGGAAACTTTAGATGCGTTACGGGAAATTAAAGCAAATGTAAAAGTTGTTTTAATGAGCGGTTTCAGTCAGGATAATAAGTTTGCTGAAATTCTGCAAAAAGGAATTATGGAATTTTTACAGAAGCCGTTTTTGCTGTCCGAATTGTCGAAAATTGTTTTTAAGTCGCTAAAAAAATGAGTTCCTGATATAACTGTACGGAGGGTAATTGAGATTTATCGAATCCTCTTTCTTCAAGAAATATCTTCTTCCCGGTTTTATTTTCCAATCAGTTGTTATCGGTGGGGGGTATGGAACTGGACGTGAGATAATCGAATATTTTCTTAAGTTTGGTCCGTTGGGCGGTTTACTGGGAATGATACTTGTTACAACCGTTATGTGGTCACTAATTTTAATGGTGACCTTTGAATTTGCGCGGATGTTTAAAGCCTATGATTATCGGAGTTTTTTCAAGATTTTGCTTGGACGGTACTGGTTTATTTTTGAAGTTCTCTATATGATTGATATGTTGATTGTTCTTGCGGTTATTGGTTCTGCTGCTGGTGTTTTACTGCGAGATAATTTTGGTATGCCTTATCTGGCTGGTGTTGTGATTATACTTATTTCAATAGGTTTTTTGACTTTTAAAGGAAGCGGTCTTATAGAAAAATGTTTAGCGAGCTGGTCGATTATTCTTTATATCGTTTATGGTGTTATTTTTGTAGTAACTCTTTTTAAATTTTTCCCTCTAATTCAGAGAAATTTCGCAACCTTTGAAATACTTCCCGTATGGTTTTTGGGTGGATTTAAATACGCTTTATATAATTTAGCTGTTATTCCTGCTGTCTTGTTTTGTTTAAATCACATTGAAAGCAGGAAAGAATCGATTTATGCAGGTTTAATCGGTGGTGTGATTGGTATTTTTCCGGGTGTTTTATTTTTTATTGCCGTTACCTGCCAATATCCTGCCGTTTTGCCTGAAGAGATACCGATGATTAATATGCTTAATGAAATCGGGTCTGTTTTTTTATTGATTGCGTTTCAAATTATGCTGTTTGGAACATTAATTGAAACGGGCACTGGTTTTATTCATTCTTTTAATGAACGGCTCCAGTCTGTTTATCGCACGAGGGGAAAAGAATTTCCACGGCGGCTGAGACCTGTTGTAGCTATGATTCTTCTCTTATTGGGTTTTGGAATTTCGACTTTTGGGCTTATCGACCTTATCGCCAAAGGATATGGGAGTTTAAGCTGGGGGGTTTTATTTGTCTTCGTTATTCCGCTCTTTACAATAGGCATATATAAAATAATTAAAAAGCATTGAATCATTTTACTATAATTAACGCTTTCTCTTTCCTAATAGGACAGTATCGCGCAGTGTCTCTTTATTTTTAGCTGCTAACCATAAATTGGATATTCGTTTCCCTTATAACCTATCACAAAAAGTTACTAATATAAATGTGGCTATAGGACCGAGTAACAAAGAAAGAAGAAACCAATTGAGGCCCTTCCTGTTCTTACCCTGCGCTATTCCTGCATTAATCAATGCAAGAGTTCCCCATCCCACAAAGTAATTTGGTATATGATACATAAAAAAATTACCTCCATCTGTTTTGATAAATGTCGATAATTTTTTAGCGAGAAAAAAAAAGTCTATTAAAAAATTAGTAATATTTAATTTATTCTTTATCTATTGTTATAACAGGTAGATGATATATTACCAGCAAATTTTTTCATCATCGCTAATATCTTTGGAAATCTCTTCTCTGTCCACCTCCGCCACCTCCGGTTCGGTTTCTCGGTGGATATGCTTCGTTAACTTTCATTGTGCGTCCTTTGTATTCTGTCCCATCCAATGCTTCCTTTGCAGCTTCAGCTTGTGTAGTATCACCCATTTCAACAAATCCAAACCCTTTACCTTCAATTATGTTTACATCCTTAACTTCTCCGTGATTGGAAAATAATTCTTTCAGGTCTTCATTAGATACAGAATAATTAAGATTTCCTACATAAAGTTTAATACTTTGCATTCTTACCTCCTTAAGATTTTCTTTGAAACTCTCATATAAATAATGTTTCTTTTGAGGTAGAAGCAGGTTAGTGATTCTAACCTCGCTAACAAAAACACTATTAAAATATGAGAAAACTTATTAAAAAATTGATTAAAAAACTAAATTAAATGTTCCTATCACCTCCTTTTAAACGGTTATCGTCATTTCATATAAAATTTCAATTAGATTGCCGCTCTTATAATAAATATAATTCAAATTCCCTTTTTTAGTATTTTAAAACATTCAAAATTATATATATAAAACATAATTAAAAACAAATGTTGTTAAAAAGAATCTTTTTAATACAAAAGAACACATTTTAAATTAAGTTTTGATTAAAGTAGCAATCGGAAAGAGTTGAGGAATAAACGGCTGATAATATATAAGCGATGATTAATGCAGAAAAAACTATCTTTCTTAATGAGTTACTTTTGCAGACTATTTTATTTATTCTGTCCAAATAAAGCTTTTCTAATTCAAATGCAAAACAGCACCGGATATTAGAAGCTTTTTTACCTCCATGAGAATTTTAAAACAAAAACAAAAAATAGTAAATATACCTTTCAAATTAAACACTGGATATATTAATAAATAAATTTATTAAAAACAACAAAAATATTTTAATACATTAAATTAATTTATTTTATTTTGAAATGGTATTTTTATAAAATCTTGATATTATACAAAAACAGAAATTACTCAAGCCACCATTTAAGAATCGAATCGGTATTTTCGGAAGAGATTTCATCTATGATTTTCAGATTTCCGGGGACGTTTTTTAATAAATATACAGAGCGCGGGAATTCAAGTTCCCTGTCGATTAATCGGGATGGTGCCGGTTCTTTCATTTGGTTCTTTATTCCTACCATAAGCAGTTTTCTTGGAGCTATAAGCCCTGCGAGGTCGGGAAGGTCGTATGCGGTTAATGCCCCAGCAACACCCCATATAAAAGTAAGACTGTAATTATAAAGCCTATGAGAGATAATATTTCTATAAGAAACAGGTGCTCCTACCAATGCTATACTGTTTATTGACGGTTCAAAAGCAGCAGCATGTAGAAGTGCCGGGCACAGCTCGTCAAATGCAACTGCACCGATTTTATCTTTTTTAACATCATTTCGCTTCTTCAACATATTGGCAACCCTCACTATATCGCCAGCCTGGATGCCGGCTATACTTCTGCCTATTATTACGGCACCATAGCCGGCACGACCGGGGTAGGTTGATGTTCCTTTTGTCTCGCCGGTACCTATTACATCTGCTGCTGCAACTATAAAGCCTCTCCTGACCATTTCCTCGAGTGTTCCTCCGGGAGATGCCCCGGCAGACTTCCCTTCAGGATGAATGTATATCATTGCCGGATATTTCCTGCCGCCATCTGGAATCATCAGCAATAAGGGAATAACATAATCTCCTTCACCGTCGAGCGCATACATCTCGACAGAATAGCCGTTCCTCTGGTATCTTCCCCGAAAAACAGGTTCACATTCTCCATACGGTACCGCATACCCGGAAAGCTCTTTTGCCTTTTGTCTGACACAGTTTAGATGTTCCTTGATATTTTTCCGCGACTCTTCCAGTTTGTCAATCAGACTTATCGTCTCTTTTTTATTTATACTGGATATTGTTTCCCCGTTTAAATAAGACGAGAGCTGACCTGTCGGCGTAACATTTAATTCTTCCATTTCTAATATTTCTAAATCCTCATCAGTTGGAACTCCCGGTAAATCAAGCGCCTCCTGAAAAAATTTGTATAATACTTCTCTGTTTTTCCTTGTATATCCGTGTCCATAATCATCTTCGGTTATACCGATATTTTCTTCTTTTCCAAATGCTTTGTAAGCGTTTTTCACTTCTCTGTATGTCTCGCGTGCTCCCTGAATGCTGAAGAAATCCCGCGTTGTCGCCAATATTAAATATGGCTTCGGAGCGAATACTTCGATGAGGTCGGCATGGTCTATTCCGTTTGCTATTCCGTGATAAAAAATCTGTTCGCCATCCTGTTGACCTATAGATTCAAGGAGCCGCCTGAATCCGCAAATATATCCTGCCGGCGCTGCTGCTTTCACTCTTTCATCGAATGCAGCGATATATGCGGTCTGTGTTCCTCCACCCGACAGCCCTGTCAAGCCGATTCTCTCCGTGTCAACCTCGCTGCGTGTCAAAAGATAATCAATTCCCCTGATTCCGTCCCATGTCCAATATCTTGCCGCAGAAGAACCGGATAAGAGACATTGATTATTGGCATAGGAATGTTCCCGTGTAGAACTTTGTTTATATAAACCAACCATCTTTTTTTCTTCATCGGTATATTGAATCCTTTCACCCTGCCCCATAGGGTCAATTGCAAAAACTATAAAACCCTTCTTTACCAGATTGTGTATTACTATCTGGTATATTTCTCTCCTGAAGGATTCGAGTGAATGCCCGATAACATTAAGTATCGCAGGTCTTTTACCGGTAATTCCGTCCGGAATAAAGAGGCATCCGGAAACATAATAGTTCGGCATAGATTCGTAAATTATTTTTTCAATTCTGTAACCTTCTTTTTGTATCACGCCCGTGACTCTGGGATTAAGGGGAGTTTTTTCAGGAAAAGGACCGACTATCTTCATTAGAATTTCTTTCACTTTTTTTTGTCTTTTTAACCAATCGGCTTTTGTCTTCAGCTTTGCAATTTCATCTTCTCTAATATCGAGATAACCGTATGCCTGCTTGTTTAAAAACAGAGGAAGCATATTCTCCCCATTGCTCCATTCTATCCATCTATCAAATACATTTAAATTCTCTTTCTGCGCAAAGATAAGAGAATTGTTAATGATAAAGATGAAAATGCAAAATAAAATGCTGCTTAAAAGTTTTTTTAATAGTTTCATAATAACTCCTTGATTCAAGATTAAAAGTCTTATATTATATAAAAGGAAATAATTTCACAGAATAAAAGAAAGAATTGAAATTTGTAAATTTTTACAAAAGTGAAAAAAAGACATATTCTCGTTGTAAGAAAGATTATGACTGAAATAATTTATTATATAATCCAAAAGAAGTCAATAAAAAAGTATGTTTATTGCAATTAATTTAAATTAATATTACAAGACTTTGGCAAATTTTGATAAACTCATTATTTATAGCATTAATATTACAAAATTCAATTAGCAAAGTTAATATCTAAAAATAACCCTGTCATTCTGAATCCCTGTCCTGAACTTGTTTCAGGATCTATTTGATTCAGTATTGTTTCAGAATCTATTGTTTATTAATCGTTTAAATGCTGATCCCGAATCGTCGGGACAGCATGACAAGTATGTAATGCAAATGTGAATTTATATATTTTGAAAATTTGTCAAAGTCTTGTAAAATCATATAATTTTCAACTTTATTATTGACAAAAATGTTTTTTTGAATATATTTAAAATAGAGGAAATGTTTTATTCAGATTGAGCATAGAATGTACTCCTTTTACTTTTCATAGACCTCTATCATCCAGTCTATGCATTCTTTAAAAGTCAACTAAAAATTATGCTCCCTGTTTTTGGGGGGAGTATTTAAATGAAAGGAAGTTACAATGCCTATCTCAAAAAAATTAATACATTTTCTTGATGAAAATCAAGTTAAGTATGTTGTTATTGAACACTCCGAAGCATACACCGCTCAAGAGATTGCCGCCGCAGTCCATATTCCGGGAAAAGAACTTGCTAAAAGCATAATAGTAAAAGCCGATGGAAAGTTTGTAATGGTTGTTCTGCCCGCAACTTATAAAATCAGCTTTGACTTATTGAAATCGGCGATGGGTAAAAAGGATGTTAGCCTTGCCTCGGAAGAAGACTTCAAATCACTATTTCCTGATTGTGAAATTGGTGCGATGCCCCCATTTGGAAATTTATATGATATGCCTGTCTATATGTCTCAGAGTTTGAATGAGGATGAGGAAATTGTTTTCACTGCGGGAACACACACAGAGGTCTTCCGGATGGGAATGGATGATTACAAACGTCTCGTCAAACCGGAAATTGTAAAAATATCCGAACATTTATAATCAAGAAAATTCTGAAATTCGACGATTTTTTAAAAACAATATAAGATTTTCAAAAATATGAAAATCTTAATATAATATGACGATTTGAATGGAGAAGAGTAAAAAAATAGGAATTTAAAATGAAAAAAACATTTTCAGAATTGGTTATTAAAGGAAATTTTACATTAGTAAAGGGTTTTTTAATGGGACTTATTTGCGGGATTGCTCCTGATACGGCATATTTTTTCTATCGAAAAAAGGGCACTATCAGGAGAGATACATTATTGGGATTGATGAAAGAATTTCTTGAGGTCGAGGATTATGTTTACCTTTGTTTGGAGGATTCTGTTATTGAAGATTTTGGGAAAGCGGTTGAACTTGCGAAACCCAAGATAGGAATCTCGATTAAGGAAATTAAAAAGATTAAAAGTGCAGAATTCTCGTTCTCTTTTGAGATTTTTAATGAAGAACTCGCAAATAAATGTAAAGAGGTTTTTTCTCATCCACCCGAAAGCATTCAATTTGTTGATTTCAAACCGGAAGAAAAGATTGACAGAGATGCTCCTTCGGTAGGATACAGCTCAGAGATGCATCCTTACAGCTATAAAGGGAAAGGAACTGCGAGAGGAGATTTTTCTGATGTCGTTGAATTGTTTTTAAAATGTAAACGAAGCAAATGTTCGCAGTTTATCGAATGTGAAGAGGTAATACTTAACTTTGAGTGAGTCTTACTTATTTCCGTTATCTCTTAATAATTTATATCAATGTGAGGATTTCTGAATATTAGAGGCGTGGTATCAATTTAAATTCGGAGATCAGCATCATCTGTGTGCTGTCTTTCAAATAATTATTTTAAAACTTCCTCACCTTCCAGTTTCGCTACTATGACTGTTCCGCATGAATCACTCAAAACGTTGACCGTTGTCCGGAACATATCCAGTACCCGGTCAACTGCTAAAATCAAACCAACCCCGTCAAGAGGCAGACCAACTGCGATAAGGATTATTGACATCATTACCAGACCTGACATGGGAATACTCGCAGCACCGATTGACGCAAGAAGCGCCGTTACGACGATGGTCAACTGCATGGCAAACGTCAATTCAAAACCATAAACCTGTGCAATAAAAATGACAGCGATACATTCATACAGAGCAGTACCATCCATGTTAATGGTTGCTCCTAACGGCAGAACAAATGAGGCTATCTTTTTTGACACCTTTGAATTTTCTGTTACTGCCCTCATTGTCAAAGGGAGGGTAACCACTGTAGAACAGGTCCCAAACGCGGTGGCTAACGCTGGCAGCATCCCTTTATAGTGGCGCAGTGGATTTTTTCTTGTGATAAGAAACATGAGAATAGGCAGGGTTATAAATGCATGAATAGCCAGCCCGGCGAGAACCAGTACAAAATAAAACATGAGTGGTTTAAAAGCTCCAAATCCAAATTTCGCAACTATTTTGGCAATTATACCGAAAACCCCCAGTGGAGCCAGCCATATGATTACTAAGGTCATGCGCAGCATCGCGTCAAAAAATCCATTGAATAGTTCGCCCAGACGTGTATTGAGCGGTTCTTTAAGGAAAGTGATAAAATATCCAAGGAGGATGCTGAAAAAAACAACTTGTATTACCTCACCGTTAGCCATTGAATGAAAGGGATTTTTCGGGATGATATTTATGATGATATCACCAAGGCTCTGTTCCATTGCAGGAATTTCGGTTGGAGC
>JAUVVT010000434.1 GCA_030604505.1 bacterium
TACAAAAAATCAGAAAAGGATAATTATTCCTTGACCTGTAATATTTTAAATATTAAATTCAAACACCTATGCTTTAAAAGATGGAACGGCAAAAAATGGATTCCCGCCTTCGCGGTAAGAATCAATTAATATATTTAACCGGCAATACAGGAGGATGATTATGTTTAATAATATTATATTCATATTGTTCACAAGTATAGTTTTTTCTGCACCGACATTTGCCCAGAGTGCAGAGAAGGCTGAATTACTTAAGGGAGTGAACTTTATCAAAACGCAAACTTACACAGATGCGGAAGATGCGGAGATACTCAAGCTTTACGAGGGTTTGCGTGTTGCTGATGTTTCGGATGGTCTTGATAAGGTAGGTCTTCCCGGTACGGGATTGGTTGACCATTCAATTCACGCCGAATGGATAGATTTGGACGATTTTACTCACAGAATAAGCGGGATTGCTCTTACCGTTCGTTATGTGCCGACGCAGCGCCCCGACCGCCCGGCAAAAGACGAAGACTTTGACAGGTGGGCGAGTAATTTTTATAGAAATTTTTCTTCCGAAGCATTTAAGTCAATTATAAAACCGGGAAATATAATAGTTATCGATGATGTGGAAGAAAAAGATATCGGGACTATCGGCTCAAACAACATATTGGGGTGGACTGCAGCAGGGGCTGTTGGAGTTGTAACCGACGGCTCCAGCCGTGATACTGACGAAGTGGCAAAAGAAGGTGTCCCGCTTTATATCAGGCGTAAAGGCAGAGGCATTAGACCAGGACGTAATGAGCTTGAGTCTGTGAACCGACCTGTTGTAATAGGAGGGGTGTTGGTATGTCCGGGTGATGTAATAGTGGCTGATGGAGATGGTGTTGTGGTGGTCCCACGAAGGGTTGCAAGGGAAGTAGCACTTTATGCACGAAAGGTTGTAGAGGGTGATAAAAAGGGCAGACGCGCTCTATACGAGAAGCTCGGAATACCACTTGACAAAACTGTGAAATAAAGTCGAATAAATTTTGCGAATTACGATTTACGAATGATTAGTTATTTAGTCTGAATAATCCAGGTTAGGAATAGTTTGGTTTCTATTTGTCATTCGTAAAAGTGTGAATGCCACTTGAAATAATACGAAACAAAAGGTTTTACATAGATGAAAAATTATAATAACATCTATGACATCAGTATTCTCCTCGGGGAAGAATCAATAACATTCCCCGGTGATACTCCATACCGGAGAAAACTAATGCACTCTATTAGTAAAGACGGAACATACGAAAGTTCGCAATTGATAATGAGTGCTCACACCGGCACCCATATTGATGTTCCGGCACATTTTATTCCAGATGGGAAAAATATCTCCCAATATTCTGTGGGTGAGTTTATACTCCCTGCACAGGTGATAAATATCAGGGATAAAGAATCAATAAAACCAAATGAACTTGAAAAAATTGACATAAAAAAGGGCGGAGCCCTTTTATTTAAAACAGATAATTCAATAAGTGGAAGATGCAGAAGCGGGATATTTTCTGAAAAATTTGTCTATCTGTCATCAGAAGCAGCGGACATATTAATAAAAAAGCAGGTCAGACTCACCGGAATCGACTATATCTCAATTGAAAAATTCGATAATGAATCATTCCCTGTGCATAAAAAATTACTCGGAAATAACATATTAATACTGGAAAGTATCAATCTCGAAAAAATTTCTGAAGGGGAATACACTCTCTTCTGCCTTCCTCTGAAAATTAAAAACTGTGAGGCATCGCCTGTACGGGCGGTTTTAGTGGATTAAATTGTGAATTTAGAATATCGTTGTAAAACATTTTAGCATTGTTTTTTTTTAATAATTTATTATATTGATGCATAGTCCAATAACGTCATTTTTTAACCTTTTTTTCAATAAATATAAACTCGCCAATTATTAAAAAAAATTACAAATACAAATAAAAGGAGGAACAATAAAATGATATCAAAAAAAATTATCCATTATATAACATTTTTAATTCTTATATCAGCACTCATTCTGTCTTTCTGTGGGAAAAAAGAAGAACCCCAAATCCCAAATACCCTCTCAAATGTGGAAACTGCGGAGGGGTGGAAACTCCTTTTTGATGGTAAAACCCTTGAAGGTTGGCAGTTTAAGCCGGGTGGATGGACCATCGAAGAGGGAGCTATGGCACTTGTCGGAAAGGGGGGAACTATCTGGACAAGAGACCAATATGGAAATTTTATATTCGACTGCGAATTCAAGGTAAGCCCGAAATGCAACAGCGGTATCTTCTTCCGCACCGGTGATTTAAAAAATATGGTACAGACAGGTTTTGAAATGCAGGTAATGGATTCTTATGGTAAAACAGAAGTTGACAAACATGACTGCGGCTCATTATATGATGTGGTGGCTCCAAGTTCCAATGAAACCAAGCCGGCCGGGGAATGGAACCGCACCGTCATTACATGCAATAAAAGTATTGTCACAATTGAACTAAACGGCGTACAGGTTGTAAAGGTTGATTTAGATGAATATACAACGCCAAATATGAATGTTGACGGTACCAAAAATAAATTCAACACACCCCTCAAAGACTTTCCACGCATCGGTTATCTCGGTTTTCAGGACCATGGTCATCCTGTCTGGTTCCGAAATGTAAAAATAAAGCACTTGTAAGCATATAAATTTAAGGAAGGTAAAACACAATGAAAAACAGAAATATTTATTTCAGCA
>JAUVVT010000003.1 GCA_030604505.1 bacterium
CAGGTGCACCTATACAATTCGTGAAGGCAGAAAGAAAGCTGGGAATAGAAAGCAGGCTTATTACTTTGCAAAAAACTTTTCGTGATTATGAAGAAGATATCTGTCTCAATCTTCCTCTTTTAAAAGAGAATTTTTCTGTAAATCTTCTGAGAAAATGCAGAGATTATTTCTCCAAAATCCCAAACAATAACAAGAAAAAGAGTGCTGAGATTCCGCACTATTGGAAACCGGCAAATTCATTGGAAAAAATGTGTTTTACCCTTAGGGATTCTTCTTGGGAATTTATTATTAACCGTAGAGACTTTGGTTTTGATATTTTTGATTTTGATATTTATCAGCTCGACAGCGGTTTGGGTTTTTTAAGAAGCGGAAAAATATTGAAAAAAATAAAAAACAAAGGGAAAAAGATAGTTGCTGTTTATCTGGGAAGCGATTTGAGAAGTCGTGGAGTTATCCCGGTTATTGATGAAATAAGCGATATTAATTTTACTGTCGAATTTGACCATCTCAAATTACATAATAATATTAATTATATTTTTCTTCCTTTTGATTATTCAAACTATAGTATTGTAAAAAATGAAAATAAAAAATTAAGAATATGTCATGCCCCAACTAACCGCGAGTTTAAAGGGAGCAGCAAGATTATTAATATTATAAAAGATATGGAAAAAAATTATCCGGTAGAATTGGTTCTAATAGAAAATATGAAGTTTAAAGATGCTTTGAAAATAAAATCAACTTGCGATGTTTTAATTGATGCCATAGGAGATTGGGGATATGGATATAACTCTTTAGAATCAATGGCGATGGGAATTGCAACCTGCACAGAAATTATAACTGAATATGAAAAATTTATACCAGACCATCCTTTTATAAATGTTAATGAAAAAAATCTGAAAAATAAGGTCATTCAATTGATAGAAGATAAAGAATACAGATTAAGGAAAGGTTTTGAAGCAAGGGAATGGATGGAAAAATATCATGACAGCGTTAAAGTCGTAAAATCAATGATCGAAAAATATAAACAATTGGGATGGAAGATAGACCTATAAATCACTACATAAAGGATTTATTCAAACATTCTGCAGTTTATGGAATCGGCGATATAGGCAGCAAGTTTTTAAACCTTCTTCTTATTCCGATTCATACCCATTATCTCACAATTTATGAATATAGTGTTTTTTCGCTCTTTATTCTTTTTTACTCTTTTGCTCTAACATTTTATCTTCTCGGCGTAAATGCCGGCTTCATCAGGCACTTTCTTGATAAAGAATATAAAAAAGATGAGGTCTTCTCAAGTGCATTTTTCTCTATCCTGGTTTATAATATAATACTGTCTATTCTGGTTATAATATTTTCAGGGGTCTTATCGAAAGTTTTTTTCAATTCCCCAGAATATTCAAAAATTTTACATTACGGAGCAGTGATTCTGATGCTTGAATCACTTTCTACACTTGCCCTGCTTATATACCGTGCGTCAAATAATCCATCCGGATTCATCAGGGCAGTTCTTGTGCGAATAAGTGTTATACTTGTTTCAAATCTTTTGTTTCTTTCGGTCTTCAAGATGGGACTTTATGGAGCTATACTCGGAAATCTTGCCGGTTCAGCATCACTGCTTTTAATTCTATCTCTTGAAATAAGAAAGTTTCTGAATTTCAGCTTTTCTCTGAATTTATTAAAAAAAATGTTCCGGTATGGAATTCCGACCGTTCCGGCTGTAATATCGCTTACATTACTTATAATGATTGACCAGTATTTCTTGAAAGCTTTCGGATTTATAAATAAAGTCGGAATATATGCGGTTGGATATAAAATGGGAATGGCATTATCTATTATTATTACAGGATTCAGGTTAGCATGGTTTCCATTTATTTTTCAGGTGTCTGACAAAAAGGATGCTCCGGAGATATTTTCTACGATATTCAATTATTTCAATCTCTTATTGATGTTTTTTTATCTTATTATTTCAATATACATTCCAATATTTTTCAAATATATATTTTCAGAAGGGTATTATGAATCAATAAATCTCATCCCTATCATTGCATTGGGATATATTTTTTATGGCTACTACGAAAATTTTATGGTGGGTGTATACATAAAAGACAAGACTAATTATGTAGCTCTTGTTATAACCGCATCGGCTTTATTAAATATAGTTCTGAATATTATATTAATTCCCATATATAATATTTATGGTGCAGCAATTGCAACTGTGGTCTCTTATATATTTCTTGCAGCACTCGGATATGCAATATCACAAAGATTCTACCGGATTAATTATGATTTTATAAATATATCAAAAACTCTGGCTGCAGGAAGTATTATAATATATTGGAATTTCCACACTTCCATATTCGGAAGTTTCAATATATTTATAAAAATTGTACTGCCGTTTTTGTACTTTTTCATACTTTATTTAGCAAAATTTTTTAAGAAGGAAGATATAGAAATGATAAAAGGTTTGTGGAGAAACTTACTTTCTTTGGAAAAAAAGTAAGTTATACAGGTGGGAGTTTTTCTACGACCTTGTTTATCTTTTCTTTTAAATTGTCAATTTTTTCAACCTGAGAATTAATCTCTTCTATTTTATTTACTACCGTTCTCCCTGCTTTTTCGTCTTCCTGGTAGTTCTCTTTAAATATTGTAACAGCTTCTTCACATTCCTTTTCTATCTGATTTAAAAAGACTGTTCTTATATTTCCAATATTTTTATTTATTCCGGTATTAAAATCGGATTGATTATTTTTATAAACAAAATCCATAATTTCGGCAGTTCGTTTTTTTAGATTTTCCAGTTTTTTACCTTTATTCAGGGTTAATAAAGATGACATTCTGGATTTTACCTTTACGGAAATAGCTTTACCGGGCAATCTAAATTGAGGTTTTTTCAATTTTTCTATTTTTAGCAGTTCAGTTTCAGCAGGCGGCAAAGAAATAGGAATTTTTTGGTCGAGATAATCCTTTATCTGATTGTGCCATCGTTTTCTTAATTTTCTTACTTCATCCTGAATATTTTTGAGAAATATATTTCCCAGTTGACTTGCGCTATTAGCATATTTATCATGATAAGGTTTTAGCACTGATTTCAGGTCTTCTAATTTTTTACTATATCTTTTATTCTGAAATAATTCTTTTTTAATTTCTTCAAAGTTTTCTTTTTCGATTTTTGCTAATAGATGTTTAAATGTCAATTGAAAACCGCTTTTGCTCAAAAGCTTCCAATCATTTTCATTTAAATCGTCAAGGTTTTCTATTTCATCTGTAATTGATTCAAATAGTTTACCATTACATCCTTTTTCAAATATTTCTTCGAAATCTTCGATTATCTTTTCCTTCCATTCTAAGAACTGATTATCAATTTCTTCAAGGTCTTTAAGATAGACAGTATATTTTTTATAGAAGAAATCTTTTTTCTGAGCTTTCTTTTTTTCTATCCATATTTGCTTGAGGTCTTGTATTTTTTGATTAAGAAAAAGTATGGGAGCCCGCATCAGTCTGTCGAATTTATCAACTTTTAAAAGATACTCATCAAGGTCGTGGTAAAATTTTCCAAAATCTTTCATATAAGTATCGAACTGTATTTTGCCTGTTCTTTTTAAAAATTCTGCAAACTCCCGTTCTTCCTTGATTAAATCTTCATTTTCCGATGCTCGCAGCCTTGCAATAAGGGTTCCTAAAGAGGAGAGCGGGTATATATGTATTTCACCGCTAATGATTCTCCTTAATCCTCTTTCTACCTGCGATATTGCATCCCAGACATCACGCGGGTCTTTTTGAATATCTACACGATTTAAAACCAGAAAGACATCGTTGATTCCCATTTTTTTAAGAAAATCTCTGAATGTAATATCTTCAGTATTTCCGGGCTGGTCAAATCTGAATATAAAGATTACACATTGTGCAAACTGGATATAGTCCGTAACCATTTTATCCCTAAGTTCATTGAGACTGACAACACCCGGTGTATCGATAAGCTGAACTCCCTGCTCACATATACCCACCGGGACGCCGAGAATGATTTCTAAGAGATGGTTCTGGATTTTTCTGAGGCACTGGCTTTTGAAAGTATTTGTTATATGACTCCAATTATTGATAATTTCTGTTTGTGCAGAAATGTCAGGATTTTCTTTTACATTTTTATATTCTTCGGCGATGGCCGGGAGGTTCGGAAATTCTTCATTAAGTTCATCAAAAAATACCTCAGAATAAATCTTGGAATATTTTGGCAGGAAACCATCATCAGTAGAAAATATTTCAAGGAGCTGTTTCTGGTCTTTATAATTATTACATGGGATATGTATCTGGTTTTCCGTTTTTTCAGAGTATTTCCTTTTCAGTTTAGTAAGAATATTCTTTGCAATCCTAACGGCAAGTTTATCCCTTCCATTAAACATTAATGAAACATATCTTTTTTTCGAATATATAAGTCTGCTGATAATGTGCGTCGTTTCTTTGTTTTGAGTAGGAAAGATCGGGTCTCCCTGAAGTGCATTTAAGAACGTGGATTTTCCGGTGTTCCAAGTTGCAACGACCGCTATCTGAATATTTTCACTTAAGATGTTTTCTTTGAGCCGCAGTATATGGTCTTCCATAGTTTCCGGCGGTGAGAGAGAAAGAAAGTCGTCAATGATTTCTATAACAGATTTTTTTATACCTGATATTTTTTTTAGCTTTCCCATATATTTTAATCTTCACTTTTCTCAAACGGCAGGGGTGTATCCCCAATAACTTCCTGAAGCCTTTTCCCGATATCTTTAAGTGCTTCTTTAGATTGTTCTTCCACTTTTTGTGTAGTTTTTGAAAGAAAAGCTCTTCTTATTTCTGCTTCTATCTCCTGTAATGCCGTTTTCGCTGATTTCCTGAATTTATTAATTTCTTTGATGACTATATTTTCAAGCTTCTGGAAGAGCGAATTATGATAATCTTCCAGAGAATCATGCAGTTTTTTCCGGAATTGTTTATAATTTCCGAAACTGAATATTCCCGGAGCTTTTTGTATATTCCACATTTTGCTTGACAGTGCCCTTCGGGTTTCCTCAGGAATTTGTAAAATTGGACAACCGTCGATTATTCTATTTAATACGTATTTGTCACTATTTACGTCAAAGAAAAACAAATTTGCCCATGAAAGAATGCCATATAAAAGGTCGGGATTTTTTACAATTGCATTGTATTTTTTTGATTTAAGTTTTTCAAGCAGTTCCTGATATTTCTGATGTTTCCAGAAGAAATGATTTTCAAAGAGGTACAAGTATAAAATTTGTCTTGTATCTTCCACTTCGCTTGCCTGCATTTCTTTATCAAAAAGCCGTGTGTCGAGTATCTTTGTCATTATATTGAACCAATGAAGATGAAAATTAACAATCTCATTATTAAAGTATTCATTAAAATTATCTATCGCTTTTAAAATATGTTCCTGAAATTTTCCGGTAATTTTTTTCTGAAAATTCTTGGTTCCTCTTCTCTTTTTCCAGTTTAAATATTCTTCTGCTAATAGACGGGAAGTATCTTCTGATTCTTTAAATACAATCTTCCTGGCTTCATCCTCAAGAATCATTATTGTTCTATTTACCTGCGTGTCATCTGTTACCCTTTCTTTTTCAATATATTCCAACAGGGATTTTAAATTCTCTCCTTCGGTTCTAATATTTTGTACAACAGAGTCAATATCATCCATTAATGCTTTTATATTTCCATTTCTGCTGTTTAAAACATTATAGAGAGTCTCTAATATATTCAAAGTCCAGTTCTTTGCTCTCAAATTATTCTTGTCGTTAATTAACATTTTAAGATGATTTTCAAAAAGAGAATTATCCCATATCTTTTCTTTTGTTTCTGTTTCCTTTTTCTGTTCCGACTTAATAGACGAATATAAAAACTTTGGGAAATTTACATTTAATTTTTCCTGATATGAGGCAACATGTGTGAGAGTATCAACTATATCCTGCTTACTGGTACAAAGGTCTGCTTTATTTATAACAAGTACAATTTTTTCGGTATGCAGTCCCAACTTTGAAATAAATTCCTCGTGCTGTTTTGAGAAAGATTTATTCAAATCACTTACCATTATTATTATGTCACTTTGTTTGGCAAGTTCAACAGGATAAAACTTTATTCCTTCTTCTGTTGAATTAAAACCGGGAGTATCAACAAGTACAACATGTTCATTCAGAATTGGATGATTCATATATATGTAAAAAGAATACCTGTCTGATGAAAGTTTTTGGTCTTTTAATAATGTAGGAAGATTTGCAAACTCAAAAACTTCTTTATGATTTTTATCCTCGTCCACTAACAGCGCATGTTCATTCGAGTGACTGTATCCACTAACCTGCAAATTATACTGCGGGAATAAAAAAGAGCATACTTTTGTCTGCCGTTTTGACGAGACTGGAAGTAAATCCGGTATTTTTAAGAGAGAATTTATAAGTGAGGACCTTCCGTTATTTAACTCCCCCAAAAATGTAATCTTTAGAGGGCTTTTTATATCCCATTCAAGTATTCTATAATAGTTTTCTCGCAACAGGTTCTTTTTTTCCATCTCAAGATACCACTGAAAAACAGCATCATAATACTTTTCCCGAAATTCTTTTAAAGAAAGAGTTGAACCCTCAACATTTGACATATAACTTTCCTCCTCATTGAAAGACAACTATAAATAAAATCTAACAAGAGATTTATATATAATTTATTTTTTAGGAACTGTGGTAAATTTAAAGATCCGTATTATTTTATTTTCTGCCACGGCAGGTGAAATATTTGTTAACATTTTCTATATTTTCAGGAAAATGTTTAATAAGTTTATGTTATTGATAACAAATAAGGTTAGAGAATAGAACAAATTCAGAATCTAAAAAACTACAAATTAAAATAACAAATTAAATTTGTAAAGTCAATCAAAAGTTTATACTGTATTTTACAATATTTTTTACTAAAACGCTACTGGTTTCAAGCATATTATTACAAGGTTTTGTGACGCGGCATTTAGCTGTTTATTAGACTTTTTCGGTTATTTCATCAATTCATAATATCTTTAAAATTTTATTTCCCACCTTTGTAAAGTAAGATTATATATCTTGTAAAATTTAGTTTAATATATATTATATATTGTTTTTTTAAATTATTTTATTAATTTGTTGTTCAATTATATTAAACGGATTATAATATATTGTCCAACTATAATTTTCAGAAACATTGCGACTAATATCTTTTATCGAAGTAAACAGTTTATTTTTCATTACCCAAAGTACATTTCAATCAGATAAATGACAGATGAAATTAATTTTTAGAAACATACTAAAAATTTCTGTTAACCGGAGGAGATGCCAAATGAATTTTTCCAGAAAATCTATATTATTGAGTATTTTTTTATTAACTTACTCGATTTGTTTTATTCCCAGCCGGGTTGGAGCGCAAACAAGCTTTCAGTATAATGTTATTGACTCTGACTGTTTGCCGACTATATGGGCTAAGGGAAATGGCGATTTTAACGGGGACGGGTTTACTGATATTGTGATTGGAGGTCTTGGTACAGTCGTCTGGTATGAGAATCCCGGCTATTCTTCGGGTGTCTGGGAAAAGCATACCATTTGTAATATAACTAATGTTGGTTTTGAGGGCTGCGCAACGGGTGATATTGACAATGACGGTGATATTGATATTATTGTCGGCGGTCATTATACTCATGTTGTCTATTGTTTGGAAAATCCCGGGAATGAGCAGGATATATGGATACTTCACAATTTAGGCGGTCCAATGACGGATTCCAGTTACCTGTTCGACCTGGACGGTGATGGGAAACTTGAGCTTATTACCCGCGCTTCCGAGTTATGGTCCAGTGGTGTAGGCAGGGACATCTACATCTGGCAACAGGGGAACAACCCATTTGACCACACTCAGTGGAAAAGGCACAGAAAGTATATCGGTACAGGTGAACATTTTAACATTGGCGATGTCGACCAGGACGGAAAGACAGATATTCTTTTTGCTAATAAGTGGCTTAAGAACAATGGTAAGATTAGTCTAAGGACATGGATAGAATATACCTTTACCACTCTCTGGAACCATGACCGTACCTATCCATTTGTTGCGGACATAAACAATGACGGGCGCAGCGATATTGTACTCACTCCCACAGAGAGAAACAATCAAACTTATAAGACCGCCTGGTATGAAGCTCCGGAGGATCGGATAAACGGTTTCTGGACTGAGCATATCATTGAGAATAATATTCAATGTGTCACTCATGCATTGGGCGTTTATGATTTTGACAACAACGGATGGTTGGATGTTTTTACGGCAGAGATGGAACAAAGTGCTGATCCTGACGAAGTAAAGATTTACTACAACAACGGCGGCGGTACTTTATGGACTAAAGATGTACTTGTGACCACCGGTTCTCACTGGTGTCAGTTTTTTGATATTGAGGGAGACGGCGACATAGATATTTTTGGGGCAAATCACGGAGGTAGTGTAACACCTAAAGCCGAATTGTGGGAGAATATGTCCAATGCCTCCTCTTCAATCGGCAGCTTCAGTTATATTCAGTTGGATAATTCGCGAGACCTGCCCAGAACTTTCGGCATAGCTGTGGGAGACGTAACCGGTGACGGCATGGGCGATATTGTTGCTGGTAAATATTTTTACAAGAATCCCGGCGGCGATATGACCGGCAAATGGCAGCGGACACAATTACCCGGTGATCCGGATGTTGATGCAATGTTGATAGTGGATGTGGATAATGATGCATACGGCGACGTAATTGCTGAATGGCTGCCCGACATTTACTGGATTGAGGCGTCAAACATTCAGGGCAGTTCATGGACAATTCGTGCAAAAATAGGCGAGATTCCGGCTGGACCGCACGGCAAATCTGCTCAGGGATATACTCTGGCACAAATCGTCCCGGGAGGGAAGCCGGAGATTCTTTTATCCTCAAGAGGAGTTTATTATTTTGAGATTCCCGATTTTCTTGACGGCAGCGGATGGCAGCGCAAAAGAATCGTCAATTCGATTAACTCTGAAGAGGGTATTGGGACAGGTGATATAGACGGAGACGGCGATATAGATGTTTGCGGCTGTATAGACAAAAATGCAAAACCGAATGTTGTCGGATGGTATGAGAATCCGGGAAACGGGGGCGAAGATTGGACATTTCATCAAGTCGGTATATTGTTTCCATACGCAGATAGGCATTATATAACGGATATTAATGGTGATGGCAGGTTAGATATTGTTGTATCTGCTGCCAACGGCACTGCGGATGGTGTTTACTGGTTTGAAGCACCATCTAATCCGAAAAGCGGAAGATGGACAAAACATACGGTAATCACACAGCCCTTTTGCAATAGTATGGATGCTGCAGATATGGACAGTGACGGCGATATCGATATTATCGTAGGTCAGCACCGTGATGCAAAGTTGCTGCAGATTCTTGTGAATAACGGTTCAGGAAATTTCACAAGTCATTACATCGACCGGGGTAAGGAATCTCATCTTGGAGCCCGGGTGGCTGACCTCGACGGAGATGGCGATAAGGAAATTATCAGCATTGGTTATGATGAATATCAGAAATTACACCTTTGGCGTAATGATAAATGAAAAATGACTTTAGGTAAAAATAAAAATTCATACATTTTAAAAATAATGACGGAGAAGTAATTATGTTGCGTAAATTATGTTTGTTTTTGACATTGATTATAGCTGCTACTTTCTGCTTTTGTACGAAAAAGGTGAAAGATTTCCCCGCCAACAGCAGGAGGATTGACGAAATAAGTTTAACTGAAGGTTTTCTGAATCCGCCGATGTCTGCCCGTCCCCGCGCATATTGGGCCTGGATGAATGGTAATGTCAGTCTGTCTCAGCTTACCCGCGACCTTGAGGAAATGAAGGATAAGGGTTTGAGCGGTTTAGATATTTTTGATGTTGGCGCAAGGGATCCTGAAGGCATTATTCCTGAAGGACCGGAATTTCTGGGGCAGGAATCGGTTGAGGCAATTTGTTACGCAATAAGAGAAGCTACCCGTCTGGGATTGGAGCTCGGCTTTATTACCTCCAGCAGTTGGAATGCCGGTGGACCCTGGGTTACTCCAGAGAATGGGATTATGGCTCTGTACAGCTCTGAAACAAAAGTAAAAGGTCCTGCGAACTTTTCTCAGATATTGCCTTTCCCAAAGGTTCCTGATGAAAATCCTAAAGGTCGGGATGGACTTCCTGTTTATTACAAGGATATTGCGGTTCTGGCAGTGCCTCGGACAACCGAAAAGACAATAAAGGATATGTCGTCAATCATCAACCTGACCGACAATCTGGGAAAAAACGGTCAGCTTACATGGAGTATTCCAGCCGGCGAATGGGTAATTACACGATATGTCTGCACAAATACAGGTCAGCGTCTTGTTCTTCCCAGTCCCAAGTCAGGCGGTCTGATTATTGACCATTTTAATCCTGACGCCACGGAGATGCATTTTCAATATATTATAGACAAGCTGCTCGCAGAGCTTGGAAACTTTGAAGGAACAGCCCTGAAGTTTATGTATCTTCCGAGCTATGAACTTCGCGGTCTGGTCTGGACGCCTAATTTCATACAAGAATTTCAGAAACGGCGAGGTTATGACATGACTCTTTATCTTCCTGTTTTATTCGGCTTAACAGTACAAAACGAAGAAATAACCGAGCGGTTCAGGTTTGATTTTAATAAAACACTTTCCGACCTGATTATAGAAAACCATTACATAAAAGCGAAGGAAATATCGAATAAATACGGCTTGCTTCTCTGCTCTGAAGCGGGTGGTCCCGGACAGCCTCTTCATAACTGTCCCTTCGAAGCGCTCAGAGCTCTCGGGTCGCTCGATATTCCCAGAGGCGAATTCTGGAATAAACACCAATTTTTGGATGAAAACGGTATCGATGTACTCTGGCTTGTAAAGGAGATTGCCTGTGCCTCGCATATCTATGGCAAGAAAATCGTGGACGGTGAAGCTTTTACCAGTTGGCTGCATTGGCAGGAAAGTCCGTTTGACTTAAAACCGCTGGCTGACCGTGCTATGTGCGGCGGGTTGAATCTTTTTACATTTCATACAGGTGCGCATAATCCACCCGAAGCGGGGAAACCGGGATGGGTCTACCACGCCGGAACACATATAAATGTAAACCGTGTCTGGTGGCCCAAGGCAAAGCCGTTTATGTCATACTTGTCGCGCTGCTGTTTTCTTCTTCAGTCAGGACATTTTATCGGCGATATCTGTTACTATTACGGCGATCAGGCACCCAATTTCGTAAAGCCCAAACATGTAGACCCCTCACTGGGATACGGGTACGATTATGATGTCGTTAATTCTGAAGTGATCCTGACACGCATGAAAACCAAAAAAGGAAGAATAGTCCTGCCCGACGGCATGAGCTATGAACTGCTTGTTTTGCCCGATCAGGAAGATATAAATATAAAAGTATTGGAAAAACTTGAAAGACTTGTTAAAGCCGGCGCTACTGTTGTAGGACGTAAGCCGACAAGAACCAACGGTTTGACAGATTATCCGCACGGCGATGAAAAGGTGCGGCAGCTCGCCGACAAACTATGGGGTTCATGTGACGGGAAACAAGTAAAAGAGAATTATTACGGAAAAGGAAAAATCATCTGGGGACGCACTTTACATGAGATAATAAAAGAAAAAGGGATCGGACCGGACTTCAGCTTTAACAGCCGAAACAAAGAAACGGAATTGGATTACATCCATCGCCGGACAAAAAATGAGGACATTTATTTTATCAGTAACAAAAGTATGCGCCGGGAGGAAGTTGATTGTATCTTCCGTGTCACCGGGAAAGTTCCTGAGTTGTGGATGCCTGATACTGGCGAAATGCTGAAATTATCTGTTTATGATTTTGTCGAAGGCGGCACAAAAGTACCGCTGCGGCTGCCCCCTGCCGGTTCGGTATTTGTGGTGTTCCGAGAAAAATCCAGAAAAAATCATGTCGTTTCCATACGCAGAGATGAAAAACAAATATTCCCGCTGTCACCGGGAGTTCCGCAAGAGCTTCCTTGCGTTGAAGTTTTCCCAGGCAAAGATAACTATCTTGAATTTCTTGCATGGAAAGATGGGACATATATTATTAAGACTGCAGGGGGCAAAAACGAGAGAGTCGAGGTAGAAGCCTTACCTTCAGCATATAAAATTGAAGGACCATGGGAAGTCCGCTTTCCTTTGGGCTGGGGGGCTCCTCCCTCAAAGATTTTTCCCCGGTTAATATCCTGGACTGAAGATTCTGAGGATGGGATAAAATATTTTTCCGGCATCGCAGCTTATCATAAAGAATTCGATATCCCGTCTAACCTGCTTGGTTCTGATAAAAACATTGTTCTGGATCTTGGTCGGGTTGGTGTTGTTGCTGACGTATTCCTGAACAGTAAACACCTCGGTATAGTCTGGAAACCGCCATTTCGCCTGGATATTACACAAGCTGCCAAACCAGGAAAGAACCGGCTTATTATTGAAGTCGCTAATCTATGGTCAAACCGTATAGTCGGTGATACTAAACTGCCAAAAAGCAGAAGATTCACCAATACAAACATTTTAGGTCCCAAAACCTGGGAGATACGCTGGAAAGACGCACTGCTGCTGGAATCCGGCTTAATGGGTCCAGTTCGCTTGTTAATTGCGAAAAAAATAAAAATGAAACTACCGGATTAATTTGTATTAGTTTGGAACACAGAAATAAAAATAACATAAACAGAAAATTACTCATTGGTAATTAATAATTGTTTCCACATAAAATGATTTTTCAGATAGTTACCGATCTGGCATATTATCGATTTAATTGTATTAACTGAATCTTGTTCTGTCATTGAAATTCCAAATAAAGTTATTTTTATTTTTCAATGCACTATATTATAAAATAAATACTTTTATTTCAGTTTTTTTATTTTTATATTGGTTTTTAAATAAATACCTGACAAGATATTTTATAAATAATATCAAGTTATTTAAAAATGCTTCTGAGAATTCCTAATCCTTTCAGCTTATAATTAATAAAAAATATACAAGCAGGTTAATTCTTCACTAATTAAAGGAGAATAATAATGCCAGAAAATTCAGCGAATTCCGAAGTAAAACTTCGCCGTGTTCTTAAACTGTCTGATTTGGTTATTTACGGTATAATTTTGATTCAGCCTGTTGCTGCTCTTCCATTGTTCGGTTTTGCGAACAGAGATTCAGATGGACATGCAGTAACAACTATTCTTGTTGCAATGTTTGCAATGATTTTTACAGCAATCAGTTATGGCAGAATGGCAAACCGATATCCTGCGTCGGGTTCGGCATATACATATGTGGGAAGGGGGCTTCACCCGTATCTGGGATTCATAGCAGGATTTACTATGTTTATGGACTATATGATTGTCCCAATTTTGTGTACGATTTTTACAAGCATCGCAGCAAATCACATGGTTCCGGTGATTCCAACCAGAGTCTGGTTTTTAATTTTTGCGTGCGGCTTTACTTTTTTGAATCTTAACGGCATACAAATAACAAACCGCGCAAACTGGATACTTATGATAGTGATGAGTGTGGTTGTTTTCTGGTTTATGGGTGCTGCAATCAGATACATTTTTATGCAGGATGGCATAGGAGGAATTTTTACTATTGAGCCATTCTACCATTCCTCTACATTTAATTGGGCTACTATCGGAAGGGGAACAGCACTTGCGGCATTGACCTATATTGGATTTGACGGATTGACCACCCTTTCTGAAGAGGTGGAGAATCCAAGACGGAATGTTTTACTTGCAACTGTTCTTACATGTCTGATAACAGGAATCTGGAGCGGATCACAGGTCTATCTTGCTCAGGCATCAATCTCGTGGGCAGAATGGCCGCAGTTTATTCAGGATATGATAAGCAAATTCGGGACAGGCAACGAGCTGGAAAAAGCAATAATTGGAGTTGCAAATGTTATTGGCGGACATACACTCGAAGTTGCACTGGCTTTTATTCTCCTTATAGGGAGTATCGGTTCTGGTGTAACCGGACAGGTTGGTGCGGCACGCGTGATGTATGGAATGGGACGAGATAATATGCTTCCTAAAAAATTCTTTGGGCATTTGAACAAAAGAACTGCAGTCCCGTCTAATAATATTGCTCTTATTGGTTTGATAGTTATAATTGGTGCGAATGTTCTTAATTATGACCAATGCGCACATCTTATAAACTTCGGTGCATTTCTCGCATTTATGTTAGTTAACGCTGCCTCTATACGCGAGTATTTTTTCAAAGCAGAACAGAAAACTGTTAAGAGTTTCTTTATGAATTTTCTCCCGCCTGCAGTGGGAATTGTTGCATGTTTTCTTATATGGCAGAGTCTGCCAAGACTTACATTTATTGTCGGTGGTACCTGGTCACTTGTCGGAATTATTTATCTGGCGTTCCTCTCTAAAGGATTCCGTAAAATACCCGAAGTAAGAGACATTTTCTAATATCATTAAATAAAAATAAAGATTAGCTATGAAAAACATATTTATTTTAAAAAAATGTATAACTTTTTCCGTCATTATTATATCTGCGCTCTTGCTTTTTCCCATAAAAAATTATGGAAAGGCGACCGCACTGAAAGCCGGAATTGCAAAAGCCGATATAACACCGACAAAAGCTATATATCTTGGAGGATACAGGTTGCGTACCGAACCCTCCGATGGTGTATATGGTAAACTTTACACCCGCGTTCTTGTTTTTGATGATAATATGCAAAAGGTAGTATTCATTGAGAGCGACATTATAGGTTATAAAGACCATAAAGGAACCGGTGATGAAGACCGAAAGGGAATATGGCAGCTCATATCGGATGAAACAGGAATACCATTTAATAACATTTTATTCGGATGTGTGCACAATCATGCTGCACCGCGCCCGGGATATGAAAAGAATTATCCGGAATGGAACAAAGAGTTCAACAGCAAAGTTCTTTGGATAGTCAAAGAAGCAATAAATAATCTTCAGCCTGTGAAAATTGGCGGAGGTATCGGTCATTCGAGAATTGCAATTAACCGGCGAAAGAAGGTTGAGGGGGGTCTTTCTTATGAAACGTTTGATGAAAACTATTTCAGTCAGTCGTATGGTCCGGATAAAACAGATAATCCCGTTAAAATCCTTGAAATAGAAGGTGTTGTCCGTCTTGGTGCCAATCCAGAAGGACCAATAGACGATGAAGTGGGTATAATGCGGATTGATGATATTTCCGTCAACCCGATAGCAGTATTGGTTAATTATGCATGCCATGGTACATCTCTCGGTTCGCGAAACAGAACAATAAGCCCGGAATGGATGGGTCATATGCTGGAATACGTGGAAGAAAATCTTTCCGGAGTTACCGGTATATATCTGCAGGGTGCAGCAGGAGATATAAATCCGAGATTTATCGGCGGTCTTGAAGGATATAAAGATAATCTCGATAAAACAAAAAGCCTGGGATATGAAATTGGTCAGGAAGTTCTCTCTGTTTTTAATACAATAAAAACAGTAACCCCGGTAAGTCCCACAATAAAATTGGTTCATAAAGATATTCCTCTGCCGAAGAGTTACAGTAAACTGCCCGAAGATTTCCGCCGGACAACCGTTCCTGTACCAACAACCATTGTGCGGATTGATGACTTTACTTGGGTAACCTTTCCGGGAGAACTGTTTCACGAACTAGGGAAAAGAATAAAATGGAGCACTCAATCCAGATTTCCTTTTATTATCGGATACTGTAACGGGAGTGTTGGATATCTCCCGACACAAAAAGCGTTCAGTGAAGGGGGATACGAGCCAGCCTGGTCGCAGTTTGACCCAATCTCAGAACATGTTCTGGTGGAAGAAGTAAAGAAGATGCTGATTGAATTGTTTTAGGTAAAAAACAGATTCAGATTATTGTCATTATTCTAGTAGATTATAATTTTTTTGTAAAAATATAACTTATAGTAAAGGTGTGTTGGTGACAACACCAACACACAGCTATTTCTTATTCTGATAAAAATTATTCAAGAATCCAGTAAAATCCTGTTATTCCTGTCTTTTTTTGTTTTGACTTCCGTATTTATTTTCCAGACATCAATTTATATGAATGTAAAAAATTTTAAATTTTTCTTGCCTTCTTCAATCAGTTTCTTTATAATTATATATGTGATAATTCACTTCAATTGACAGAGAATTCATACTGATAAAATAACTAAAAAGAAAATACTTTTCATTTTTTTAAAACAATTCTAAAATTTTATTATTAAGGGGACTTAGAAATGAGAAAAAATAATTTAACAAGACGAAAATTTTTAGCATCTGCATCAACAGGTACACTCGCTGCTTTTGCATCAGGAGGGATTCCTGTGTATGGAATCATAAACAAAAAAGCAAGTACACTTGCAATCCTTGGTGGTCAGCCCATTAGAGAAAAACCTTTTCCCCGCTGGCCCATCATTAATGAAACAGACGAAAAAATGGTTCTATCCGCACTACGAAGCGGAAAATGGTCAAGGGGTGAGTTGGTTGCAAAGGTTGAGAAGAGGGTTACCAAATACCTTGGGTCAAGGTGCGGTATGCTAACCGGTTCAGGGACACAGGCTCTTCACACTTCTTTACATACACTCGGAATAGGCGGAGGGGACGAGGTTATTACCACGCCTTATACGTTTATTGCAACGATAGATGTAATTTTATTAGAAGACGCTCTGCCGGTTTTTGCAGATGTAGACCCTGAAACATTTATGATAGATGCTGATAAAATTGAAGAAAAAATCACAGAACACACAAGATCGATTCTGCCTGTCCACATCACCGGTGGGGTTTCGAATATGGACAAAATTAATGCTGTTGCAAAAAAGCATAACCTTAAAGTGGTAGAAGACGCCTGTCAGGCAATCCTTGCAGAATGGAGAGGTAAAAAAGTCGGAACGCTCAGTGACCTCGGTTGTTTCAGCTTCCAGAACAGTAAAGACCTTACATGTGGCGAGGGTGGAATAATTCTCGGAGATGACCAAAAAATAATTGATAGATGTTACTCTTTTCATAACTTCGGGAGACCACAGGGTAAATATATGTCACGGGATAAATATAGCTACCCTATCTTAGGACTTAAATACAGGACTATGTCACTTAATGCGGCTTTATTAGATGCACAAATGAACCGTGTTGAAGAACAATGTAAAAAACGCTCTGAGAATGCTGATTATTTAACATCGAAACTTAATGAAGTACCCTGTATCCTTCCGCGAAAAGACTATCCGGAAACAACAAGGACTTCATATTATACTTACGCCTTCAGGTATAAAAAGGAACATTTTAACAACCTTCCACGAGCAAAATTTCTCTCTGCACTAAAGGCTGAAGGGATTCCTTGTGGATTTGGATTAGGAGTAATAGGTCCTACTTCTATGCCAATGAATAAAGAAGGTGCAATTATAGACGCTCTGAATTCCAAGAGTTTTAAGAAAATTTATTCAAAGAATAGACTGAATAGATACCACGAACAAAATCATTGTCCCGAAAGTGATAAAATGTGTCAAGAAGTAGCGGGGTTTAGTCAGCGTCTTCTTCTGGGAACTAAAAAAGATATGGATGACATCGCTAATGCAATATTGAAGGTTTATGAAAACAGAGATAAACTGACATAGGCGGGAAAATAATTTAAATCAATATTTTTAGTATCGATGTTTATTACGAAAGGAACTAAAAATGATTAGAAAAGAATTTTCAAGACGAAATTTTTTAACAACCGCATCAGCAAGCGCTGCTGCTGTTGCTGCAACAGGAAAAATTCCTGTATATGGAAAAATAAATAAAAATGTGGCGACACTTGCCGTCCTTGGCGGTCAGCCCGTTAGAACCAAGGACTGGTCTCCCTGGCCAATATGGAACAGAGATGACGAAGACCAAATTATATCGGTATTACGGAGTGGAAACTGGTTTAGAGGAAGAGGTACTTTGGTTTCAGAATTTGAAAAAAAGTATGCGGAATTGATGGGGACAAGGCACTGTCTTGCCACTGCAAGCGGCACTACTGCTCTCCTTGTGGCTCTTCATGTTCTCGGCGTAGATGCAGGAGATGAAGTGCTTGTTGCACCCTATACATTTATTGCAACGTATAATGTTGTTTTTATTACTAAAGCCCTGCCGATTTTTGTTGATACCGACCAGGAAACATTTACGATGAATCCGGATAAAATAGAAGAGAGAATCAACGAAAGGACAAAAGCAATACTGCCCGTTCATATTCTCGGACTGCCGGCTGATATGGATAGAATCAATGCTATTGCAAAAAAGCACAACCTTCTTGTAATTGAAGACGCCTGTCAGGCATGGCTTGCTGAATATAGAAATAAAAAGTGCGGGACACTCGGAGACCTTGGATGTTTCAGTTTTCAGAACTCTAAAAATCTCCCTGCAGGTGAAGGCGGTGCAATAGTTGGAAACGACGGGGAAATTATGGACAGATGTCACTCTTTCCACAACTGTGGAAGACCATTTGGTAGTGTAAAATCAACGAGTAAATATCCTGTCCGGGGAAGTAACCGCAGAATGCAGCAATTCCAAGCTGTTATACTAATGTCGCAGATGAAACGCATTAAAAAAGATGCAGATACTCGTCTGGAAAATGCACTCTATTTAACATCTAAAATCAAAGATATTCCCGGTATCATTCCATATAAATTAGCCAACGGGGCAACGAGGTCTGCATACCATCTTTATCCTTTCAGGTATAAGAAAGAGTATTTTAATAACATCCCAAGAGAAAAATTCCTTTCCGCGCTAAAAGCCGAGGGAATTCCCTGTTCGGGAGGATACGGTCCTCAAAATAAAGATGGCTTAGTTGAGGACGCTTTAAATTCAAGGGGTTATAAGAGACTTTATTCAAGGGAGAGACTGATGAGATATCGGGAAGAAAACCGCTACCCTGATAATGACCAGCTTTGTAGAGAAGCAGTATGGTTTAGCCAGAGCATGCTTCTTGGGAACAAAAAAGATATGGATGACATCGCTAATGCAATATTGAAGGTTTATGAAAACAGAGATAAACTGGTATAGACTTAATGGTGTATCTTTCGAGTCTTGTTATTCCTTTCGCGGGAATTACAGGATTATTTAGTGGGGGCGAATCATTCAACTAAAGAGTTTTCAAAAAATTTACAATATAGACAAAAAAATGCTTCGTCCATATTTAAATAATCAAAACAATATAACAATACAATTTATGCGGGGCGGTTTGTGAACCGCCCTTCCTCATTTCAGAAAAACTTCCAGAAAAATCAAAAATAATACTATCTATGTTATTTTATCCTGTTAATAAGTTCCACCGCCTCTTCTATCATAATCTCTCCTGCGCCCTTTGCAAGCTCTGTTCCACTTGTCGATTCGTATCCGCCTTCATCGTATGCTTCGCTGTGACAGACATATCCGAACGTATCATTACTGAGAGAGATAATGAAAAGATTTTCCAAGCCCGCTCTTTTCTTAATCTCCAGACCAATCTCGACCAGAACCTCCCCGGGCAGCCCTAAAACATAAATATCCCCGATTTTTAAAACCTGAATCTCAGTTGTAAATATGCTTTTATCTTCTATTCTGTCAGGCTTTATTGGAAAGTCAACAGTCTTTTTAAGCGCCTTTAATGCGGCATCACCGGTTGTTTGAACAAACTGGAGTCTTCTCAAAGCTTCTCCACCGAGTGCCTTGCCCATCTCGAAACGCTGCTTTTTTCCACGTTTTATAGGAACCATATCTCCTGATGTACCGGGAGCAAAAAGACAGATACCCCCTTCCATCTGTTCAACAACACGTGCCGTGACTGCCGGAAAATCAGCCGATATAGAATAAAACCAATCTTTATATGTACTCCCACTGTGTGTATGACAGGCAAAGTTGACAACTGAGCCGATAATTTCACCGGCTGTATCTTCAACTCTGAGCACGCAGACCTCCGGGTCAATCGGACCAAAAGTCAGTTCGGGCCAGTCAGGCGGAAGAGTAAATGTTACCCTAACCGACCCGTCTTCTGCCCGTCTAATTACACGTGTATCTGCTACTTCATGCGGAAGAACCATTGTCGACTGCACTGAACCATCTTTCATTCTGGGTCTTCGGTTAAAAACTATTTCGGGGATTTCTCCCTTTGTCGTACCTATCTTCACATCCCGCATATTTTTATGTGCAGTGTATATTGAACCGGCAATCTTTTTAGTAAGGGTCTGGACATAGTATTTATCAAAACTTTCGGGATAATTCGCTGAGCTCTTTCTTTTTCTGACCAAAGGTCCGAAGTGGGTATGTGTTCCGTAAATAAGAATGTTTTTTCCTGGAATACCGGTCTTTTCTTTAACAATTTCCCTGATTTTATTAGTAGTCTCTAAGGGAATTCCAATCAAATCGGTGCAGACGATTGCTATAGTGTTCTCCCCGTCATCCAGAACCAGTGCTTTTGCGTAAAGCTCATCTTCTATATCTTCACTCGGTTTATCCCTGCCGGAATAACCCGAAAGCCAGATACCAACCGGAGGAGTGATATTTACCTTTGCACATCCGCCTTTAAGTGCCGC
>JAUVVT010000114.1 GCA_030604505.1 bacterium
AAAGTCCTTCCCGAAGATTTAGACCTTATTATTGTTGCAACCGTAACAGGAGATGTAAAATTTCCATCCACTGCCTGTTATGTTCAGGAAAAGATAGGTGCAGTAAATGCAGCCGCTTTTGATTTAAGTGCTGCCTGTTCGGGTTTTTTATACGGAGTTAGCGTTGCTGATTATATGATGAAAGCCCCCGGATATAAAAATATCCTTGTTATTGGAGCAGATATATTTTCCCACATTATCAACTGGAAAGACCGAAATACCGCAGTATTGTTCGGAGACGGAGCCGGTGCGTGTGTTATGAAAAAATCCGACGGAAAAAGAGGTGTTTTAGGTACATATATACAGAGCGATGGAAGCCTTTCTGAACTCCTTACTGTACAGGGCGGAGGCACAAAATATTCAAATCCGAAAACTGTGATGGATGAAAAGATTAATTATGTTACTATGGAAGGCAGAGAAGTGTTTAAACACGCTGTTACGAATATGACAGAAGCTGCAAATTTGATTATTGGAAAAGTTGGTTTAAAGAGTTCAGATATCGATCTGTTGATTTCTCATCAGGCAAATATAAGAATAATTGAAGCAGTTGCAAAAAAAATTAATATCCCTATGGAAAAGGTTTTTATAAATGTCGATAAATATGGAAATACTTCAGCCGCTTCTATTCCGATTGCTTTAGATGAGGCAATAAAAGAAAGAAGAATAAAAGAGGGAGAATTATGCCTCATGGTCGCATTTGGCGGCGGATTTACATGGGGTTCGGCTGTGATAAAATTATAAATATGCAGCTTTTTAAAAAATTTACATAAAAATAATATTTATTTTATTAGGTTTAAATGATAGAAGTCAATTTAAATCCGGTGTCAATGATTGCAGGGACAGGTTCTTATACTCCCGGCAAAATACTTACCAATGCTGATTTGGAAAAAATGGTAGATACCTCGGATGAATGGATACGTACCAGAACGGGCATAAGAGAACGTGCTATTGTGGAAAATGGAACGGTTACATCTGACCTGTGCAAAGAAGCTGCCTTAAAAGCCCTCGAAGAAGCAAAAGTCCTTCCTAAGAATTTGGATGCTATTATTGTTGCAACCATTACAGGAGATGTGAGGTTTCCTGCAACTGCTTGTTATGTTCAGGAAAAGATAGGAGCGGTAAATGCAGTTGCTTTTGATTTAAGTGCTGCCTGTTCCGGGTTTATATATGCACTTGCTATTGCTGATAATATGTTGAAAGCTCCCGAAAATAAAAATATCCTTATTATAGGAACAGAAATATTATCCAGCATTACTAATTGGAAAGACCGTAATACAGCAATATTATTTGGAGATGGTGCAGGAGCATGTACTATAAAAAAATCCGACGGGAAAAGTGGTATCTTGGGTACGTATATACAAAGTGACGGAAGACTATCTAAACTTCTTACTATGCAGGCTGGGGGTACAAAATATCCTGACCCGAAAGATATAACTGATGAAAAATTAAAATACATCTCTATGGAAGGTCGGGAGGTATTTAAGCACGCTGTTAAGAAGATGGTAGACGCTGCAAAATTGATTATTAGAGAAGTCGGTTTAAAGAATTCCGATATCAAATTATTAATCCCTCATCAGGCAAATATAAGAATAATTGAAGCAGTTGCAAAAAAAATTAAAATCCCTATGGAAAAAGTTTTCGTAAATGTCGATAAATATGGAAATACTTCAGCTGCTTCTATTCCTATTGCATTAGATGAGGCAAGAAAAGAAGGAAAGATTAACAAAGAGGATATATGCCTGATGGTTGTATTCGGCGGTGGATTTACATGGGGGTCCGCAGTAGTGAGATTTTAAATATATTTACAATTTAATGATATTCATAATTCGTAAATCTAAAATCGTAAACCCTAAATGATAATTATATGTTTAATCTTTATAACGGAAAAATATTTATATGAAGAAAACAGCATTACTATTTCCCGGTCAGGGCTCACAATATGTAGGTATGGGAAAAGACTTATACGAGAAATATGAGCTGGGAAAAGAAGTTTACAAAAAAGCGGAAGAGATACTTGGATTTGATATAAAGGAAATATGTTTTAATGGACCCGATGAAGAGCTGAAAAAAACAGAAATCTGTCAGCCAGCAATATTTTTACATTCTATGATACTTTTTGAGCTGTTGAAGGAACATGAAATTGAAGTGGATTGTTTTGCTGGACATAGTCTTGGAGAATATATCGCCATAACAGCTGCCGGTGTGCTGGACTTTGAAAATGGATTGAAACTTGTCAAGAGGAGAGGAGAGCTTGTTAAAGAAGCAAGCGAAGAAAATCCGGGCAGTATGGCTGCTGTAATCGGTCTGAACAGAGAAAAAGTAAAAGAAATTTGTGATGATTTAAATGAAAATGATGTTATTCAACCGGTGAATTTTAACTCTCCCGGACAAATTGTTATATCCGGCAAAAAAGAGCTTATTGCTGTGGCTGTAGAATCAGCAAAATCTGAAGGTGCTTTAAGAGCTATTGAATTAGAAGTCAGCGGCGCATTTCATACCATTTATATGAAAAAAGCTTATGATGGGATTAATGAATATCTGAAAGATTTACCGATGAGCGAACCTCTGGTTCCAATAATTTCAAATTTTACCGCAAAACCAATGACCAGTTTGGAAGAGATTAAAAAAAATATTGTTGAACAGTTGATAAATCCGGTTTTGTGGGAAGATTCTATGGAGTTTTTAATTGAAAACGGTATAGAGGTGTTTGTTGAAGTTGGACCGGGAAGGATTTTAAGGGGCTTATTAAAAAGGATAGACAAAAATACATTATGTTTGGGAGTTGACAAAGCAGAATGTCTTGAAGATTTAGAAATTTCTTGAGTAACTGTCAATAATTAATGAAACAGCAAAAAGTAATTTTTTTGAAATATTGATAAATAATAATAACTTATAAAAAATATAGATTTCCCCGGGTACTCAGGGAAATCCGCTTTTTTGCCATATCATACAAACTAAAAATCTTGCAAAAATCAGAGATCTTTATATGAGAATTTTAGAAAAAAAGATAGCTATTGTTACCGGGGCAGGGAGAGGAATAGGTAATGCAATAGCAAAAGAATTGTCGGCGGAAGGTTCATTGATTGTAGTTTCGGATATTGATGAGAGTACTGCATTAAAAACAGTTGATGAAATACGTGCATCAGGAGGACAGGCAGTTTCAGCTGTTGGGGATGTTTCGGTCTTTGACGATGCAAAAAATATTGTGAACAGAGCTGTAGATGAATTTTCCGGATTAGATATACTCATTAATAATGCCGGTATTGTAAAGGATAATCTGATAATGAAAATGCCTGTGGAAGACTGGGATTCGGTCATAAATATCAATCTGAAGGGTGTATTTAACCTGATAAAAGCAGCAAGCAGAATTATGTTTAAGAGAAGATATGGAAAAATAATAAATATGGCTTCGGTAGTCGGTATAATGGGAAACGTTAGCCAGGCTAACTATTCTGCATCAAAGGCAGGAATTATCGGCTTGACAAGAACAGCAGCAAAAGAATTTGCTTCGAGAAACATTTGCGTCAATGCTGTAGCTCCCGGATATATTGAAACAGATATGACCAAAAATCTGCCGGAAAAGGCTAAAGAAGCTTTCCTTAATGTCATACCTCTTAAAAGAGCGGGAAGTGTAGCAGATATTGCAAAGATTGTAAAGTTTCTTGCATCTCCTGATTCTGATTATATCACAGGACAGGTTATTCAGGTTGATGGGGGAATGATTATGGCATAAGATTAAAAGGATTATTTTCAATTAAATTAATTATAATACAAATAAATTTTTATATTAATAAACAATTAAAGGAGTTTAAAAATGTCTGATATTAGTCCTGAAGAAAAAATAAAAGAAATTATTGTAGAGCAATTAAGTGTAGACCCAGGTGAAGTAACCGATAGTGCTTCTTTCATAGAAGACCTCGGTGCAGATTCACTTGATACTGTTGAACTAGTAATGGCTTTTGAGGAAGAATTCGATATTGAAATCCCTGACGAAGAAGCGGAAAAACTGACCGATGTCGGTAAGGCAATTGAATATTTGAAAAAAAAATTGGCTGACAAAGAATAAAAAGGGGAATAATGAAAAGAAGAGTTGTAATAACAGGGATGGGTGCGGTTACCCCTATTGGCAATAATATAGAAGAAATTTGGGAATCACTTAAAAATGGTAAAGGTGGAATCGGAAAAGTTACAAAGTTTGATGCTTCGGATTATCCTGTTAGTATTGCAGGGGAAGTGAAAAACTTTATGCCTGAAGAGTATATCGATAGAAAAAATCTGAAAAAAATGGATTATTTCACTCAATATGCAGTATATTCGAGTATTCAGGCAGTTGAAGATGCAGGAATCAAGTTTGAAAATGAAGATACTGAAAGAGTAGGGATTGTTGTTGGATCTGGAATAGGAGGGATGAGCACATTTGAAACCCAGCATAGTATTTTGCTTGAAAAAGGGCCAAAACGGTTAAGCCCGTTTTTTATTCCTATGATTATACCCGATATTGCACCCGGTCATATCTCTATGGTATACGGTTTGAAAGGTCCTAATTATGCCGTAGTATCAGCTTGTGCAACTGCAGTACATGCTTTTGGTGATGCTTTCAGGATTATTCAAAGAGGTGAAGCAGATGTTATGATAACAGGGGGTGCCGAAGCACCTGTTACTCCTATTGGACTTGCAGGATTTGCTGCTATGAAAGCTCTTTCTACAAGAAATGATGAACCTGAAAAAGCTTCAAGACCATTTGATAAAAAGAGGGATGGCTTCATTGTAAGCGAAGGTGCAGGAATTTTAGTGCTCGAATCTTTGGAACACGCCCGGAAAAGAAATGCTAAAATCTATTGTGAAATAGGAGGTATGGGAGCCACTGCTGATGCTTACCACCTTACTGCTCCCGACCCGGAAGGAGACGGAGCATACAGAGCAATGAAAAACGCAGTACTTGATGCCGAAATGAAATTAGAAGATGTGGATTATATTAATGCTCACGGGACTTCCACTGAATACAATGACAAAATTGAAACTTATGCTATCAAAAGATTATTCGGACAAAGAGCTTATGAAATTCCTATAAGTTCAACAAAATCGATGACCGGACATATGCTTGGAGCCGCAGGTGGTATTGAACTTATTTCTACTATTCTTACAATTGTTAATTCTATTATTCCTCCTACTATAAATTATGAATTCCCTGATAAAGAGTGTGACCTCGATTACACACCTAATATCGCAAAAGAAAAAGAAGTCAATAATGCCTTGAATAACGGATTTGGGTTCGGAGGACATAATGCATCTGTTTTGTTAAAAAAGTTAAATGAAAGTTGATTTGTCATAATATGTGTCCGGGTAATCTGGGAATACACTTTTACAGCACAATTTCTATAAATAATTATTATTGCAATCCAGTAATATAAATGAAAACTAATTTATTTAAGAGATTTATATCTATTTTTAAAAATAGAAGAAAAACCGACATTGAACTCTTAATTGACTGGAAATCATTTCAGAAGGATATTTCATATAAGGTAAAAAATAAAGAGAGATTTATCAGTGCATTTCTTCACAGTTCATTTTCCAATATAACAAAAGGAGATAATTTCCAGTCGTATGAAAGACTGGAATTTCTTGGTGATGCTGTTCTTGACCTTGCTATTGGAGATTTTCTTTTCAGGAAATACCCCGATAAATCTGAGGGTGAACTTACACAAATTAAGTCAGTGCTTGTAAGCAGGAAAGTCCTCGCAAAAAAAGCTCAGGTATTAAATTTAGGGAAATATATAATACTCGGTCCCGGAGAAGAGAAGACCGGAGGAAGAGAAAAAGAATCAATCCTTGAAGATACTTTTGAGTCTATTATAGGAGCAATATATTTAGAAAGGGGATTGAAGGCAGCAAAAAAATTTGTTAAACGAAATATTTTTAAAGAGTCCAAGCATATTCTTTCCGGAAATGATGTAAAAAATTATAAAGGTGAATTAATTGAATACTGTCAGCGAAACCTTTTAAAAATTCCCAAATATTTCGTTAAAAAACAAAGAGGTGCTGAGCATCTTAAAATATATACTATTAATGTAAAGATAGATAGTAAAATTATGGGAACAGGTGAAGGAACATCAAAAAAAGAAGCTGAACAAAAAGCTGCTGAAGAAGCACTGAAAAATCTAAAAATTATCTAAAATTTTTTCAAACTCTCTTATTTTTATTGTATTTTAATTTTATAGTATTTATATTTTTATTTAATTAAATAATTAACTGCAATTTAAGATATTTTAATTCAATAATGCCCCTCTTTTTTAATCATATCGAAT
>JAUVVT010000430.1 GCA_030604505.1 bacterium
CCAACTGTTGCACGAATTGCAATGTCTTGAGTGGGTGAATATCGCAGTGCTAATCTGGGATTTACAGTGTTTGTATTATAACTGCTACCTGTAAGATGGTCTTCCGATTTATGTTTATCGTATCTCAAACCTGCAACGAGTTCCAGATTTTTAGCTGCAAAGAAATCTCCCTGAATATACATACCCAGGTCATTAGCAAATTTGTCACTTATATCCCCATTAATATTCTGGTCAAGAGCACTCCTACGAAACTGAATACCTGTTAAAAGCATATGGTTACCCAAAAGTGGCTGAGAATAGCGAAAATCTGCAAGGTGAATTTTTTCATGAACAATAAAAGGTTTAGGGTACCAGTCCTCTTTAAATTTGTTGAAACCATACTGGTCCATATAAGCCTGCCCTGCGGCTGTTAAATTCAAATCATCATCGAGCATCCCAGCGTCAATAGATTTATCCCAGGCGGCTCCATTTGTAGCATTTCGGTCATGGTCAACGTAATTATAACTAAAATCGATTTTCTGTCCTCTCAAGTATTCTTTTTCGAAACCTATTCCTGTTTCATAGCGTTCTGTTCTGATATGTTCGCAGTCAGGGTGAAATGGGTCTTCATACAGGTCTTCTATAAGTCCGCCGCGCCTCATCTCATTCATACCCCGCCCGAAAATCTTGACTTTACTGTTCGGACCAAGCACATCATAAAAAAATAAATTTACTGCAGCTCCGAAATTATCGGTCTCTACTCTATCAGCCATACCATCCTTACCGATGTCACTGAACGACGGTGCGTTGAAACCCCCTGTTTGGTCTATAAAATCTCCCAGGTCCTTCTGCACCGAAAAAACAAGACCTATCTTATCTCTCCTCATTGAACCATTTGCAGTGAAATGGTTAGTTCCGTATTGTCCAATACTTGAACTAAGATTTAAACATGGTAGAAATCCCGGTTCTTTCATAATAATATTAACCACTCCCCCTATAGCATCACTTCCATACAAGGCAGAACCAGAACCTTTTACCACCTCAATTCTTTCAATATTACCTGTTTGTATCTGCTGGAGTCCATAGACACCTGCAAGACCGGTATATATTGGTTCGCTGTCCATCAATACTTGTGTATATCCCCCGGGAAGTCCCTCAACCCTCAGAATAGTAAAATTGCAGTTCATACACTGGTTTTCAACACGAATCCCGGGCTCTGACTCAAGAGCTTCGTAAATATTTACTGCATGCTTTTCCTCTATCCTATCAAAGGAGATGATTTCTGTTCGAACGGGAACATCCTTTATAAGTTTTGGGGTTCTTGTTGCCGTTATCACAACCTCATCCCCCATAAAAGGAGACTCCTCAAGATAAATGACCAGATGGAGAACATCTCGTGCCTTAATAACAACTTCTTTTCGTTCAATTCTATATCCAACCATCGATGTCACCAAAATGTATTTCCCAGGCGGTATATTTACAATATTGTATTCACCTTTATTATTAGTCGCAGCACCCAAATCTGTGTTTTCCAGATAGACATTTACGCCGGGAAGATGCTCAAGTGTATTTTTATCATGAATAGTTCCTACAATTCTTCCCATTTGCTGTACTTGTTGAAATGCAGATAAATTTTTTATCATAAATAATGACCAAATCGATAAAAGCATAAATATATGCGACTTTTTCATAGTATTATTCCCTCCTTTTTACATAAAAGTTACAAAAATTCAAAAGAATCTTTTTAAAAAACTTTTCTAAAAACTGTTAAAAAGCAGAATTTCTAAAAATAAATTCTGTTTCTTAAAAATATTCGATTATGATAAAGGAGGGGCTCGCGATAATGATATATTATAAATATTTGAAGGAATAAGGAATGAATATGTGAAGTAATTTGATGAACAATTAGTTTTATAACAAAAATTTAAAGGCTGGCTTAAAAAGATGAAACGAAGATTAAAGAATATCTCACATATTGGACAGTATCCAATGTCGATTATTTTAATCTTATGAAAGTCAAATAAAGGAGATTGGGGATTTGCTTCGTGATGATGTTCCCCTTCAAGAATTACAGAATTCTTTACGTTCCAGACGTTAAAGTCCGCATCTAAATTATGAAAATAGGGGAAATCCGTAATGGTAATAAAAACAAAAAAGAATATGCAGAGTAATAATGAAATCCCTGAAATATATTTCTTCCTTATAATTTTCATATCGATTATTAATATAATAACATTTTTCTTTATTTCAAGTAAATTTTATTTAAATAGGTTAACAAAGTATTCGGAATATTAACTAAATGGAAAAATTTTGATATCTAAAGTTTTCTTACAATAAAAATAGATTCTTTCTGTAATTTTGTGATAAAGTAAATAATATGAGACATCTGTTGCTATTATTTAAAATAAATAAAATATTATGAGATTGTAAAGTTCTTTATTAGCAAAATAGGTTCTTTAAAAGTCCCTTTTTAGTAGCAACTTTTTTTAGAATTCCAATATAAAAAATTAAAAGTATGATTAACAGTTTTGCAGGGCGAGGTGTTTTTCACCTCGCCATTTTCATTATACTACTTTGAAGTCAGGCATCATCGCCTTACAATTATTAAAAATTAAAATGTTTTTCATGATATATTTATTTACAACTATCATATCAAAAATATATAATATCATTTAACTTTTATAATTTTTAAAATAATTATTGTTTCTCTAATTGAAATTATTAAATTTAAAACAATAATATTTTATATTATATTATGAATATTC
>JAUVVT010000277.1 GCA_030604505.1 bacterium
CAAACGTTTTTCCCAAAATACATATATTAAACAATAAAAGATATGTTAATATTTTGAACATAATTTTTATTGACAAATTTATTAATTTAAAAACTAACAGCCAATGTCTAATGGCAAACAGGAGATAGCTGAGGTTTATGAATAGTTCAGATTTTTTTTAATATAATTACTTTTTGACTATTATCAAAGAATATATTTTTTTTATTTATTTTTTTTTATGTCCAAAATAATTAATTAATATAACCGCGAAGAGTATGAAGTGCACGAAGAAGGAATTTTTTAAAAATATTTAGTTGCTATTATGACCGACTTATTTTATTTTGATTTAATGAATAAGAAAGGACCGATATTATGAAGCATATACTGCTTCTCTTTTTTTTATTTATTCTATTCTATAATACTATATTTCCCGGAATAAATGAGAAGAAGGAAATTTTTCTGAAAGATGATATAACGGCTGTTATGAAGAAGGTATGCGACTGGCAGCTCGGTCAGCCCAGACGTTACCGGAATAATGACTGGACACGTGCGACTTTTTTTACCGGTGTTATGGCGACCTATCATACAACGAATGATGAGAAGTATCATAACGCTGCTCTTGAATGGGCGGAAGAAAACCGGTGGGAGCTGTTTGACGGGGGTATATCAGGAAGGGACCGCGGGAACGAGCACTGCGCAGGTCAGACCTACCTCGAGCTCTTTTTTATTCAGAAAGATTCGATAAGGATTGCCAGTATCAAGAATGCATTTGATTATATAATTTCTAATCCCAAGCCCGGTAATGAAGAATGGTGGTGGTGTGATGCTCTATTTATGTCGCCTCCCACGATGGCGCGGCTCAGCGCTGCAGCGGGAGAGCAGAAATACCTTGATTTTATGAACACGTTGTGGTGGGAAAACAATGAGATGCTCTATGACACGGAAGAGCACCTATATTACCGCGACAGCACGTTCAAAATCAATGAGGACGGTTCCGGACCGAGGACAAGAAACGGAAAAAAGGTATTCTGGGGGCGCGGCAACGGCTGGGCCGCAGCCGGATTAGTGCGTGTTCTTCAGTCAATGCCGACCGATTACCCTGAGCGGTGGAAATATATCAACCTATTGAAAGAGATGTCCGAGAAGCTGGCATCTCTCCAGCAGATAGACGGCCTATGGCGAACCAGTCTGCTGGATCCGGATGAATATCCTGCTCCCGAAACCAGCTGCAGCGGTTTTTTTTGTTATGCCTTAGCCTGGGGCTTAAACCAAGGGATACTTGAAGAAGACAAATATCTACCTGTCGCTGCAGATGCCTGGAAGGGACTGGTCAGATGTGTCGATGAATCTGGAAAACTTGGATGGGTACAGAAAGTCGGCTCTTATCCCGAAGCAGTGAGCCGTGATGACACTGAGGTTTACGGTGCCGGTGCGTTTCTGCTGGCAGGAAGCGAAATTGCAAAGATTGACGAAGAACTTTTACATAATATAGATATACCCGACAAATTTTATGTAAACAAGCCATATCCCAATCCATTCAATCCTATAACAACCATCCGGTATGGAATTCCTGAGGACTGCCGCGTAAGACTGGCAATCTATGATATACTCGGCAGAGAGATTGCAGTATTACGGGATGGAATAACAAGTGCGGGTGTGCATGAGGCATTCTGGGACGGGAGAAACGACCGCGGTCTTTCGGTCGGAAGCGGAGTATATTTTTACAGGTTTAAAGCAGGTAATTTTACCGAACACGGAAAGATTACATTTTTGAAGTAGATTTCTGAGGCAGATGTATTTCTATTCTTACAGATAAAAAATGGAAAATATGGGAACATGCCAAGGTGTATATAGAATTATTTTTTATCGTCACTTAAATTTTGTAAATTTTTGAAATATCAATATATTTTGCAGTTTTGTTTGTTTTTTTAATAAAAATATTAAGTGAAACTTGATTCCTTGTCATTCCGATCCTGAAACAAGTTCAGGATGACAGGTTTGTGTTATTTTAATTGAAACTAAATTTAATAAATTTACAAAAGTTCGGTTATCATTTGAATTTACCATTGAATAGTCTAAATACACAAGACGAAATGATTTCAGTTTTCTTCTATGCTTTCTCTGCGTCTCTGCGGTGAGAATTTCTTTATTTCGCATCTGTTAATTCCTTCATCTTGCTGTATATCAAAGGAGAATCGTTGTATCCAAAAAATCTAAACGGATAATACTGATTATGGTCGTTAAGCATCAGTCCCCATGAACAACCGTTATTAACGGATGCTACAAGTGCTTTTACGGAGGTTTCGTGATCTTTATCATCTTCGTTGCACACAATTGGTTTTCCGTATTTACGCAGGGCTTCGATGCATTCAGGAATTTTTTCCACCGGTGTGCCGTTAAAGTGTATCAATAGAAAATCCGATTCCACAGCAACCTCATCAGCCAATTTACCGTTGCCCATTCCACTTGCAGAGACAAGCAAGCCGGGGTATGTCTGATGAGCGAATTTGATTAATTCTGCAATCCCTTCAGGGGTTCCGATTATATCATGGTCAAAACCCTTGTGTGGAAATTCATTCGCTATTTCCAATAAGACATTTTTGAATCCCATTTTTTTAATCCAATTGACAACATTTTTTATCCCGTTTTTCACAGCATTTTTGTCCCTAAGTATCTGGTCTTGTCTCTGATAATAACATCCAAGAATCACGGCAGCTCCCAGTCTATCACATTCCCGAATTACCTTTTCCGCACGCTTCAAGTAACTTTCCCTGAGACTTCCGTCAGGATTGAAAGCCGAGTTAACTGCTCCTTCATAGCCGGGAAATCCACCCTGCAGACATATTGTAAATGCACGAACACCGTATTTGATGTATTCCGGCAGCTTTGAAATAAAATTCTCCAAATTTTTATTTTCATCAAAAACCTTGTAATTCTTTTCCTCAAAAATAGAATTAACCATTCTTACGTTCATAAGAAGCCCTTCTGCCCTTGAGCCGGGATATGTTATTTTTCCGTCAAGGTGCCATTTATTGTTCTTCAGGGAAACTCGTGTTTTTAATTCCTCAGCGAAGAGATTCATAAGAGAAGAATCCCTGGGATAAGTGTTTAATGTAAGAATAGAATTGCATTCCATAATATTATATTTCATCTTTGAATCTTTCGGTAAATACGGGTAAACAGATTTCGGGTCGATGCTGTTATTCACAAAACAATTAAAATGCGTAGGTATAAACAGTTTGCACTCTATCAAAGACGCCAATTTTGCTGCTTCCTCAGGACCAAGATTGTTTGCACCTTTATTTATTATGATTAATGCAACGTCGGGCTTTTCCTCAATCAAGCTCTGCATTTTATCAATATATTTATCAAGTCCAACCCTTGTATCACCCGAATCATATATTTTTATTTTTCCAATTTTGAAAATATAACCTAAATGTGTGATTCTTTCACGGTCTGTTGGTTCGCCGTAAACTGCTTTGACATTGAAACCGGGAAAAGACATTTCGTCATTCAGTTTAATTACTTTGATTCTTTTTTCCGGTATTCTTGCTTCAATGAAAATGGATTTACTTTCTTCCGGTCCAATAAATATTGCCTTCGGATTTACCCTGTTCATAATTTCAACCGTTGCCAGATGAGTATGGTCGAGGTGGGCATGTGTACAGAATACATAGTCTGCCGGTACTTTCCCGGGATTTACTCTCTCTTCTCCATGGAAAAATCTCGACGGTGGAATCCCTTTCCGCGAAAGGAACGGGTCTATCCAGATGATTTTCTGCCGGTCTGTCTTTACTGCTAATGTGTTTTGTTCAACATAAAATATCATTACCTGACCTTTTTTGACCATTGAATTCGAGAGTTTTTCAACAAATTCGCCTGAAGAAAGTGATTGCCGTGCATAAGAATTATTTACCAGTAAAAATACAAGACCTAAGAAGATTAATATTTTGTTCATCGGTTAAATCCTTTCTTTGCACAGTGAGTAAAGGTAAATTACAACACCTCCCATTCCAAGGATACTAATAAAATATGAAATAAAGAAATCAAGATATGGGAGACTGGATACAATTGAAATAACTATCATTCCTACTATCAGAGGAAAATAAAAAGATTCTTCATTATCCAATTGTCTTTTCAGCAGAAAATTCCCGAGCAGGATTCCGATATATATTTTTGCAACATACATCATTATAAAATACAAAGCAATTATTATCATACCCACCGGAATAGTAATAATGAAAATCATTGAAGCTAAAGTTAAGATTGGAACTCCCAACAGCACGATTATTCCCACACCAAAGCTTAACAGTG
>JAUVVT010000042.1 GCA_030604505.1 bacterium
ATTGGATAGAGGCGGGCAAGGTGGGTTTCGGGACCTGGGTCGGTATCGTTTTTGGCACTGCCGTCAAACTTGGGGTTGCTTTCACGATGCTCGGGATATTCATTATGTCGTTCATTATGTAGGGTTAAATGTTAAATAGGAGGCAAGGGATTTTTCTTATAGGTAAAAGCAGCACTTCAACAGAGAGTAAAATAGGATTTCACAAAATGGAGTAATTGAGATTGGGTAGGAAAGATTGACGAGGGCGAGGGTGAAAGAACACCTTCGCCAGCGGAAAATTTTTAATGTCAAATGTCAAAGCTCAAATTCCAAATCAAATCCAAATGACAAATGCCAAAAAATAAATAATTACCTGAAAATTGAGATAGAGTAGTCAGGATATATGAAAACAGTTTATACGAAAGAGGGCGAACCACCGGTTCGCCCCTACATTATTATTGCGGGTAATTTGGGGGAAATACTATTAATCCCCTCTTGTTAAAGATTTATTTTTTCGGTAATAATTTTTTTATATTTCATCAATCGTCATTACAGACACCGGCAGCCCATTTTATACCTTCGAGAAGATGTTCGGCAAAGTATGGATTAGAGACTGTCTCGTCTGTATGCCCCACTCCCGTGTACCATGCCCTTCCACCGTCATATTCATGACACCAGATAATCGGGTGGTCATCCATATCTCCGCCCTTGTAAGACGTTTCATCGAGTGAAGCAAGAACCTTAACCTTTTCCCTGGGACTACTTTGGTAATTATACCATTCATCGAAGAGTTTCCATTTTTCAGGTAGCATTTTTGTGGAGGGATGCTCATCGTCTTCAATATTTATAACCGCCTCCTGTCTTTCTGGATGACTTTTAAACCAAGCCCCTCCGATAAGTCCGCCATACCACTCCCAGTCATATTCCGTATCCGATGCGGCGTGAATCCCGACATAACCTCTGCCGCCCTGTATAAAATGCTCAAAAGCTGTCTGTTGAGCATCATTCAATATATCCTGCGTCGTATTATTAAAAACAACTACATCAAACTGACTCAAGTTTTCTTCGGTAAATGCTTTGGAGTTTTCTGTAATCTTAACATTAAAGTTATTTCTGTCTCCCAATTTCTGTATAACTTTAATTATACCGGGAATGCTTGCATGCCTGAATCCTGCTGTCTTTGAAAACACAAGCACTTTAAAACTTTCACAGCTTTCCAATCCACAATCTCCACAGGAAAAACTGGTAATAAAAAATGTTATTAAAATACAAGCGATTATTTTTTTATCTTTTAACTTGTAAAACATTTTTTCACCTCCGATTATTTTACATATTTTATTAAATTTAGATTATAAATCCAATCTTTAATCCAATCCTCACGAATTAATATTTCACCACACTCACTTTTTCGTACCGCCTTTAGTTCTCCCGATTCAATTGCTTTCCATATAGTTTGTCTGGACATTTGTGTTAGCTCACAGGCTTGTTTTACTGTCAAATATTCTGGCATATCACATTTCAAATATTTTTATCAGTTTTTTGTAATAGAAAGATTCTCACCGAACTATTGCCTGGACATCTTCGCTTATTTCCTCCATGTTTCCCATAGCCGGAACCATAGTATGAATAAAATCATGATTTAATATCCATCTCAGTGCAGATTTATATGAAGGTTTGCTTTCACCTTCAAAAGCATATGGTCCTCCTGAACAGGTTTTCATTGCGACCAGTCCAATGTTATTTTTATGGGCTTTTTTCAATTCCACTTCCAAAGCCGGCTGGTCCCATTCACTATATGAACCACCCAGCATATGTATATAAGAACCCTTGTGATTATACGGAACCATAATAACATCATAAAAATTACTTTTATTTGCGGCTTTGAGGAGTTCTATCTGATTAGTATGGGATGAGAAACCATGAGCTTTTATAATTCCTTTTTCCTTAGCCGTTTTAAAAAATTCCATAACTGTTTCATTGTTAATAATATCAATGTTATTCGCACCATGAATGAGCATAATATCTATATAATCTGTTTGAAGGGCTTTGAGGCTCTCATCGAGAGAACGCTGCATAATATTTTTAATTTTTTTCGATACTGCAGCAGATTTGAGTTTCTCGCCTTTTTCCCTAAGACGTACTTGCAGTTTTGATTGGATAATTACTTCTTTACGTACTCCCTTAAACACTTTTCCAAGCATTACTTCATTCTGTCCTCTATAATAAGCCCTGCCGGTATCAAAAAAGTTGATTCCATTATCCATTGCATCTTTTATAAGTCTCGGTTCCATTGTTCGAGAAGCACCGCAGCCCACAGGCATAACCTCAATTTTAGTTCTGCCCAGTATGCGGTATTCAGAAGAAGTTTTTTTAGGGCTTTTTTGTTTATTTAATAATACTGCCGGAGATTCTTTTAAAAGACCAAAAGTCAATAATCCTGCACAAGATTTTTTAAGAAAGTTTTTTCGCGAAATCTTATTATCTTTATGTTCTGCCATTTTTTATTTCCTCCTTATATAATTTGCCACAAAACTTTAACAATATCATAAGGTATCAAACTCCTGCATTGTTTTTTTAGAATATAAAATAAAATTTACTTATGTCAAGTTAAAATTAATATTAAAACCAATTTTTACAAACTCCTTGATTTTTTCTTGATAAAACAATATATTGGACTTCAATTAATATGCAGTAGGCAAGAGGAAATAAAGAATAGGCAATAGGTGATATTCATACAATAAATTTTCGTTTTAAAAAATCGCAAATTTTATTTTAGTGTTTAGCTAATTCAAGAAGGGGTATTGAAAAAAGAAGAAGTAAAATTGAACAGGGCATACAGACTCGTTGAGCCGGGCTGTGTTGTCCTCGTTACCTCGGGAAGCCTGGAAAAACCGAATGTAATGACTTTCAGCTGGCAGATGCCAGTGAATATCAGCAATCCCTGTCTTATTTCGCTGGCTATTAACAATTTCAAAGGCAGATATTCTTACGAACTGATAAAACAAAATCATGAACTTGTCATTAACGTGCCCGGGGAAGCATTGTTTGAAGAAACTCATTTTGCGGGAACGGTTTCCGGCAGAGAAATTGATAAATTTAAAGAATGCGGACTGACGCCAATTCCCGCCAAGATGGTTGCACCTCCTTTAATAAAGGAATGCACTGCGAATCTGGAATCAAAGGTTGTGGAGATATTTAAAATGGAGACACATGATATATTGATTTGTGAGGTTGTCCGTGCACTTGCAGACAGCGACTTATTTGACGGCGAGTACTGGATTCCGGAAAAATTTCACACCCTGCACTATCTTGGTGGAAAAAAGTATGGTGTGATGACCCGTTCTGTCACTGCATCATCTAAGAAAGAATAGGCAATAGGCAAGAGTAAAAAATAAATTTTACTTTAAATAAATTATACGGGAACTTCTGATGGGAACAATTTTAAAAGATGAAGATATAAAATTCATTCATCAGAATAGTATAGAAATTCTTGAGGATGTTGGTGTCAGAATAGACCATGATTCTGTTTTACAGCGCCTTTCGGATAATGGATGTATTGTTGATTTTGATAAAAGGATTGCAAAAATACCGGAAAATCTCATTAAGAAATGTCTGACTTTATGTCCTTCGAACATAAAGTTCAGCGGCACAGACTGGAATACTGTTGAAACAGGCTTTAGTGGGGGTAATGTTTTCTGGTCGGGACATGCACTATATATCAACGAGGAAAAGGAGCGTTTCGACATTACTAAAGAAAAATTTATACGGATAATAAAGGTTTTGGACGGACTTTCTAATGTGAACGGCGTGGTGGGTGTGAATTTAAGTGATGTTCCGCCGCCGGTTCGGGATATTGCCGGGTTCAGACTCATGGCGGAATATACTCAAAAACATATTCGTCCCTGTATGTTTCGTTCTGAAAATGCGGAAGCTATCAGAGAAATGGCAGCCGTATTACTTAACGGCAGAAAATATGCTGAATATCCGATTTACAGCTTGGGATACAGCATTTCCAGTCCTCTTCACTGGACAAGTGCTCCTATGGAGCTGTTTGTCAATTCCGCGGGTCATTTAATTCCGCTTACATTAAACTCCGAAATTATGCTTGGCGGAAGTTCACCTGTAACAACAGCAGGAGGAATTGCTCTCGGTAATGCAGAGGTCTTATCTGGTATTGTGATTAATCAACTATTTGAAGAATGCCGCCCGCTGATATATAATCTTGGATTTTCACACGTACTGGATATGAAGACTTCCCTTGCTCTGTCAGGTGCCCCTGAATGCGGCTTAATGGCGGCAGCAGGTGCCGATATGGCAAAACATTACAATCTACCATCGGCTTCATGGATGAGCTCGGATTCTTTTTTTACAGACAGTCAGGCCGGTTTTGAACATATGCTGCTTGCTATGTCGTATATTGCATCTGGCGTAAATGTTATCTGGGGAATGGGGCAGGTCGAACGGCAGTTATCACTGTCATTAGAACAAGCCGTTATTGATAATGAAATTATCAGTTACGCAAAAAGATACAACAGAGGAATTGAGGTAAATCCAGAAACCCTTGCATTAGACACCATCAAAAATGTCGGGATTAGCGGTGGTTTTCTTACTGAAGAACATACATTGAACAATTTTAAAAGGGAACTCAGTTTCAGCGGAATAGTCTGTAGAAATAGAAGGGAATCGACAGAAAGACCAGAGGATTTGTCCATCGAACAAAATGCTGCCGAAGAAGTAAATAAACTGCTCAAAAAGGAAAATACTTATATTTCGGATGAACAAAGAAAAGAGCTTGACTTAATAGAAAAATCATGGTTAAAAAAATATGGATACTAAAAATAAATTCCGCATAGGTAAGATATTTACGTTAATTGGTCCCGGTTTTATTACTGCTTCTGTGTGCATAGGTCCCGGAAGCATATCGACTAACTCAAAGATTGGTGCTTATTACGGTTATCAGTTAGTGTGGGTTTTGGCTGCTTCGGTTGTTTCAATGATTATCTTTACCGTTATGGCGTCACGGTTTGGCGTTGTTTCGGAAAAATCAATACTTAAAGAAGTTTCCGACAGATACGGGAGATGGCTTACAGTATGGCTCGGGATATCCGCATATTTTATGAGTGCCGGATTTGAGTTCGGCAACAATTTAGGCATCGCAACAGCAATGAACACTTTAACGGGCATCCCTGAGAATGTCTGGCCTCCTGTTTTTTGCGGGATAGCTATATATATCATTTTTACTTCGCCGAATATGTATAAGGTTCTTGAAAGAATTATGATAATTCTGGTTGCCGTTATGATTATAGCATTTGCGGCAAATCTCTTTTTCACAAAGCCGAGTGGAACAGGAATCATCGTCGGTCTGGTTCCGGGATTACCGAAAGGAAGCTGGTCAGAAGCAGCCGCATTAGCCGGGACAACCTTCTGTATCAACGCGTCGCTTTATCAGGCATATCTTGTACAGGATAAAGGATGGACTAAAATAAACTATAAAAAGAGTATTAATGATACCATAGCCGGTATTGTTGTTTTAGGATTTATAAGTTTGATGATTATGATTACGGCTGCTTCTTCGCTCCACACTGATATTATTTCAGGTAATACGACAATAATCTTAAGAACCGCCGGTGATATGGCAGTGCAGCTTGAAAAACTTTTTGGTGCATTTGCAAAGTTCATTTTTTGCTTCGGATTATTCGCCGCATCTTTTTCATCTCTGGTAGTAAATTCATTCCTTGGCGGCGGATTATTAACCGACAGTCTGGGATGGGGCGGCAGCACTAAAAATTTAAAAACAAAAATTTCAGCTACTATCATTATGCTTATTGGTATGACTATCGCTGTATTCTTCCGCGGGAATATTGTTAATGCATTGGTCTTTGCCCAGGCTTCGACAATATTCGGTTTTCCTGCCTTTGCTCTGATTCTGATGCTGGTACTTAATAACAAAGAAATAATGGGTGAATACACAAACAAGTGGTGGGAAAACATCCTTGCGGCTTTCGGTATAGCACTGCTGCTCGTTATGATGGTCAGTACCTATATCACAAAAATAGCACCGTATTTTAAATAAGAACGCCAAGGATTTCTTGGATTTTTATCTAATTTGTGCAATCTATAGTTTCTATATAAATTTTATCCGCATCTATTCAGCAAAAACATTTTGACCCAAAACACGGGAACAGCATTATGAAATATACAAAACTTACTTACGACTCCTCCGATGAAATGATATTCGGAATAAGTAAAAATCCGGTAAAATTTAACAACGGAATGGTTATCGGCGGCGGGCTTGTTTACCCCGAAGTAAACTTTACACTCCCCACGATGGAGATATCCAGAAAAAATATCACCGAAATTATAGATATATATAAACAGATAACCTCAGAGATACTGAACAGAGCGATAATACTGAAGACAGAGGGCATTGTTCTTGAGTTCGAGCATCTCCCCGCAATGACAGAATATCCTGAAATAGGCGAAGCTGTGACAAAAACAATCAAAGAGACCATTTCGGAGAACAATATTCCCTGTCTTTTGCGAGTAACCCCAGTGGATATCCGTGCGAAAGGTAAACCTCCAAAGATGCGGAATGGAGATAGTTCAAAAATACTCTTTGATTCATTTGACAAAAATGCCAAAGCCGGAGCCGATATGCTTGCAATCGAATCTGTCGGCGGGAAAGAGATATGCGACAAAGCCGTTGTCGAGGCAGATATTGCCGGGCTTCTGTTAGGTCTTGGGATTTTAGGCTGCAGGGATATGGAGTATCTCTGGAACGAAATAGTCAGGATAAGCAATAGAAACAGCTGCATTCCTTCCGGTGATACTGCCTGCGGATTTGCAAATACCGCAATGGTACTGGCAGACCGCAATTACATACCAAAAGTACTCGCAGCAGTGGTAAGAGGAATGTCCGCGCCCCGGACATTAGTATCTCTGGAATGCGGAGCATTAGGTCCCAGCAAAGACTGTGCCTATGAAGGTCCCGTCCTGAAGGCAATCACCGGAACACCCATATCGATGGAAGGCAAAACCAGTGCCTGTGCTCATTTCAGTCATCTCGGCAATATTGCTGCAGCTGTCTGCGACCTCTGGAGCAACGAATCCGTTCAGCAGATAAAACTTCTTGCCGGCTATGCTCCCGAATGTTTTTCTGAAATTCTAATCTATGACTGCCGCCTGATGAACACAGCCCTGCGGACAAAACAGGAAAAAACCTTGCAGTCCCTGCTTATAAAAAGTGATATGCCGCTTGACCCCAATGCATTTATAATCTCCCCCGAAATATCATACAAACTCGCCGAATCTATAGTTAAAGAATCATCCCACTATCAAAGAACACGCACCACAGCATTAACAGCTTGCGAAGTATTACGCGACGGCATAACACAAAAAGCGTTTAATCTGCAGGAAAGAGAAATAAGATGGCTTGGTCGAATAGAAAAGACCATAGAAACCCTCGACACAGAGGAAAAAGTTTTGGAATCAACACAGCATTATAAGAACCACTATGATGGTAAAGAATATGGATTATAAAATTTATGATTTAAGCTATATATTTGTGCAGGAACAGGATTTATATTTCGGTTTGTATTATTGGCGGTAATACAAACGGTGAGCAGACTTAAAATATTTTTATAAATTACTGAATCACAAGCATCACAATCCTAAAAATTTAATTGCCCCACCACAGAGCAAGATTGTCAGGCCTGCCAGTGCATGGGAGTATCTTTCAAATTTCCTGAGTGAAATATTTGACAGCCCGTAATATGAGGCGAGAACAATCCCCAGCATCGTCGCAATAGTTACTACACCAAAGACAGACGTAACTATTATTACATTCATGATATTGCCCTTTGCTGATGGATACATCACCAGAGGGATTAAAGGTTCACAGGGACCGAATACAAATATTATAAAAAGCACCCATGGGGTTAAGCTTTTCTTTTCCGAATCATGAATGTGAAAGTGGTCTCCTGTATGCCTGTGAGAGTGGACATGTACACCTTTATTATCATGCAGATGAGAGTGCTTATGCGGTCTGCTGCATACAGCCCTGTGTATCCCCCAGATGAAATATGTAAATCCGAATACTATAAGAAGCCATGCGGCTATCTCTCCCCGAAAACTTTCTACTGCCTCAAGTTTAAAAACAGCAACTCCAAAAGCAATTCCTATAATTCCCAGAACAATAGAACTCAATACATGACCAATCCCGCATAGAACTGTTATCATAGATGTCTTAAAACTGCTCCACTGCCTTGCTTTTGCCAGGACAATAAACGGCAGATAATGGTCCGGTCCCATAACAGTATGAAAAAATGCAATGGTAACAGCCGTACCGGATAAAACATAAAATTCGCTCGACATATTCACTCTCTTTTTGTTAATCAGAAAATTAATAAACAAGATAATCAAAAATTGTATTATTTAAAAGAAATTTTTTATTTGCAAAGGCAGTTTATCAGATTGGATTTAATTAAGACGGTGGAGAAATTTTGTATTTATTGGGGAATATGATTTATTGTGTTCTTAAATGTTGCAGCAGTCTTTGTTTTGATGTTACATTAAACACCTCGTAGAGACAATTCGTGAATTGTTTCTACATAAAATAAAACAATTTAAGCTATGAGTTGGTACACACCTTTTACCACTTATACTGCTTTTTCAGCGAATTTACATTTTGAAAAATATTAATATTCCAATATTCGCGCAATATCAACGTGTTAAAATATATTCACTCCCTTACACAATCTCCTTCTTTACCGGGTCCCAGCAAATTTTTCGTCTCTGAAGGTAGGACTGTGTTGCAATATGGGCTGTAACCGCTTCGGCAAATCCGATATCTTCATTGAATAATTTTCTTTTATCTGCGAGATTCTTAAAACGGTCTACTGTGTCCCTCTTTTTTATATTTTTCCAGCAGCGCAGTCAGGTGTTTGACAATATCAAGATGCTCGCTTGCAAAAGCGACAGCCTGTTCGTTCATTCGTTTTTCACCGAAGTCTTCGTCCATATTGTAAAGTTCGGGAGCCTCAGGATCCAAAAAAATTAGCTTCCACGGTCCCTGACGAATCGAAAAATTACCATTAACATCGTGGTGCACAACTGCTTCACGGATTGGTTTGTCCTGTTTTTG
>JAUVVT010000069.1 GCA_030604505.1 bacterium
ATAACCTCGAATGATGGATTTTCAGTAGTAGCGCCGATAAGAACAAGTGTACCTTCTTCTACACTATTCAGGAGAACATCCTGCTGTGCCTTATTAAACCTATGAATTTCATCGATAAAGAGTACAGTTCTCCGGTTCAGATTTTTTCTATTATAGTTTGCCTTTTCAATCACTCTTTTTAAATCTGCGACACCGGCCGTGACAGCGCTTATCTGATGAAAATCTGAATTTGTTTCAGAAACAAGTAATTTTGCTAATGTTGTTTTACCGGTTCCAGGCGGTCCCCACAATATAACCGAACCTATCACACCGGATTTGACAATTTTTCTAAAGGCACCATTTGGTCCGACAAGATGTTCCTGTCCAATGATGTCATCAATTGAGGTTGGTCTTATCCTTTCTGCAAGTGGAGTATCATCTGATAGGCGAATTTCCCCATTTGAACTAAAAAGGTCCATTTTATTTTTTATTTTTTATGGTAAAATTTTAACCTGGGGGCCAACTCATTCTTCTTCCCCCGAGCAGATGAAGATGCAGATGAAATACTTCCTGTCCGGCTTCTTTTCCATTATTAATCACCAGGCGATAACCGCCCTCTAACTCCGGAGTATTTTCCGCTATCTCTTTTGCCCTCAGAAAAAGCTCAATTATAATTTCACTGTCCTCGCTTGAACAATCACTCATAGATGAAATATGCTTTTTTGGAACAATCAGATGATGAACAGGCGCCTGAGGATTAATGTCCTTAAAAGCTAAAATCATATCATTTTCATAAACAATATCACTCTTCATCTCTTTTGAGACTATTTTACAAAAGATACAATCCATCATAAGACCTCCTGCGATTAATTATTATTAAGTTTGGGCGAACGATGGAGTTCGCTGCGACATTTTATCATATCTCAATCGTCCCCGAGTTTCGGTAAATGATAAAAAAATTCATGAATAATTCAGGTTCAGCCGAGTTCTCCTTCACTGAATAGCAGAATAGTAAGCGCCACAATACTCGCTGTTTCACTTCGCAGTTTCCTATCCCCAAGACTAATGGGGATAAAATTATTTGCTCTGGCTAAATTCACCTCATCCGTGGTAAAACCTCCTTCCGGTCCGATTGCAATAGCTGCTGTTCGTATTAAGCCCTTATGCTTTTTTATTTTGGACAAAGTATTTTTATTAAACAGTCTAATTCCCGTTCCTGATTGAGAGTGTGCGATGAGTTTTGCTTCGAATCTTTCGGTACCTTCAAGAGCTTCCTTGAGTGAACGAACTTCTGTGATTTCCGGCAAAATAGACCTGCCTGATTGTTTCATAGCTGAGATTGCAATATTTTCCCACCGCTGACTGCTTTTAAATTCATGTTCTTTAATACTCTTTTCCGTATAGACCGGGATAATTCTTCTCACGCCAATTTCCGTTGCTTTTTCAACAACGTATTTAAATCGATTTCCTTTGATCAATCCTTGAATTATGCTCACTTCCATTACCGGTTCATTGGGTTTAAGCAATGTTTTTGATATTATGCCTATAATTCTATCGAATTTTATACTTTCAATAATTCCTATATATTCATTACCTTTTCCGTCAACCACTGTTACTTGGTCTCCTTTTTTCTTCCTGAGCACGTTTTGTATGTGATGGAATTCGCTGCCGGTAATGGTAAATCTCTCCTCATCAATATATTTAGGTTTTACATAAAAGATATCCTTGTGTTTTTCTGAAGGTAAAATTATTATTCTTTTCATATTTTAGGATAATGATTATAAAAACAATATATTTTATTCTAAAGATTTCTCATTAATCTTAATGAAAAGGTGAAATTGTCGTTTTTTCTGTCAAGTCTTCTGGCAAAGTTAAACCGCAAAAATCCCTGTCCCAAAGAGACTGCAGCGCCGATATTGCTTTTAAATTTATTATTTGAATAGGAATAGATACATCCTATATTATTCTCTATTTTATATATACCTCCACCGTTGAATCCTTGAAATATATTGTCTTCAGTTTCTGCAACGTTGGCTTTTCCTGCATCGAAGAAAAATATCAGATCCAGCATATCATAAAAAGGAATAAAGCTCAAGGGTAATTTTTGCAAAATACTCCTGCCGAAAAAATAATCGAAGTTAAGTAGAAAAATTCTATTTCCTGTAAATTCTTTATGTGCATAGCCGCGCAATGTACTGACTCCGCCGAGGTCAATCAAATGCTGTTCTGCTGCGGTTTTTGTTCTCGAATGAATAAGAAGATTTGCCACGAATATATGACTTTCAAAAAGTAACTGGTATCTTTTAATATTGATTCCGGCTCCGAAATGATTAAAATCATCACTGCCTTTTTCAAGAATAAGATTATAATGCCACTGGTCCAAAGGCATTATAAATGATTCCTGAATATTTGAGCTCAAAGACACAGAAACATATATCTCGTTACCCGGCAAAACGAAAAGATTCTCACGAAATTTTTCTGAATTAAATAAACTCCAGTCTGTTGTTTTATGAAGCGGTTTATATCTTTTTAAATCGCAATTAAAACCGATATTAAATTTATCATTGAGATAAGGTATAAATTCAAGCCCGACGCTTTTTATTGAGAAGTAGTCCCTGAAATCCCTTCTTGCCAATAAAGAAGATAAGCTGTTTTCTACATTTCCTATTATTTTATGGTCGTTTGATTCTGTTTCCTGTTTAAAGAAAAGAGAGATTTTGTTTTCACCGCTAAATTTTTTTTGAATCTTAAGACTATATCGCAATCTTTGATTGCCAATTCCATAGCCCCATCTTGTAAAAAATGTAAAATCGGGATATTTTATTGGAATAGTTTCTAATTCAAATCCTAAAAATAGTCCTTCTACCCTGTTATATCTTGAATTTTTAAAAAAAGAATATGTATTTAAAAATTTACTCTGTTCTTCCTCCTTTTCTGTTTCCTGTGCAACCAGAATTGAAAAATTAACAACAAATAATAAGAGAGGTATTATTATTACTTTTTTGGATTTTAAAGACTTATACGAGGTTTTCATTAATAGTAATTTAACTGAAATATTTGGACCAAGAGAAATCTTTTTATACCGCTACTAAGTTACTAACATAATACAATTATAGCAAATATTCAATCTATTTTTTTATTTTTTAGTAGAACTTTTATAAAAATCAAATATATTTGCCACGAATTGCACGAAGAATTTTTTTATTGATATTTTTTAATAATTTAGATAAATTCCTATAATTAAAAAATATTATTTGTAAATACATTAAATTTTTCTATAAATTTAGAAAAATTTCTTTAACATAATAAAGGAGAAATTAATAATGCAGGAAAAACAGATTAGTGTGGAACTTGGTGAAAAGGAATCTGAGGGTATATATTCAAACTTTGTTTTAATTTCCCATTCCGCTGCCGAGTTTATAATTGATTTTACGAGGATGCTGCCCGGTGTTCCGAAAGCAAAGGTCTTCGCAAGAATAATCATGACACCGCAGCATGCAAAATCATTTTCAGAAGCTTTGAAAGAGAATATCGAAAAGTTTGAAAAGGAATTTGGAGAAATAAAAATCTCAAGAAAGCAAGATGGAAGAGATTTCGGTTTTAAATTAAGTGAACCTCAATCAAAATAGGGAAGATATTATGTTAAAGGATATTAAATTTTGTTCATGCAGCAGTTTTGAAACTGAAGGAGCGGAGAAGAACCAGTGTATGTTCTTTAGTTTTACCGACAGGGCACTCAAAATGCTCAATGAGGGTGTCCTTAAAAAAATATCGGATATTGAGGGAAATGAAGACTTTTCAGAAGGGATTTATGCAGGATTTGATGAAAATGGAGAAGAAAGACATGTTAAGATTCATAAAATAGATGGTAACCGGTGGAGGATACCAACATTATTTATTGACCCTTTCATTAGATTATTATTTAAATACCTGCCGGCATATTATTTATCACCGGAAGAAAAAGAAAAAATGAAATGCAGCAAATAATATTTTTTTAACATTATGATAAAAGAAATTATTAGTAAAAAAGAAAAGTATGTCATTGGTTTAATTTCGGGCACATCTATGGACGGCATTGACGCTGTTCTTATTAAATTAAAAGGATGCGGTGAAAATGCATCATTTAAGCAGATACAATTTATAACATACCCCTACCCTGCCGGTTTAAAGGAAAGAATAAATAATATTATAACAAATAAAAGGACTTCACCGGAAGAAATAAGCAAACTTAATATTCTTTTGGGTGAGATATTTGCTGATGCTGCATTAACGGTTTGTAAGAGAGGTAAAATTCCAGCTTCAAAGATTGACCTGATAGGTTCACACGGTCAGACCTTGTGGCACAGTCCTCAAAAAAAGGAGATGTATGGGTATCAGGTCGGTTCAACACTCCAGTTAGGTGATCCTTCTACAATTGCAGTGAAAACCGGCATACCTACAGTAGGAGATTTCAGAATAGCAGATATAACATCTGGCGGAGAGGGTGCTCCATTGGTTCCATATTTTGATTATCTTATGTTCAGAAGCAAATCCGAAAACAGAGCTGTACTGAATATCGGAGGAATTTCAAATATAACGGTCATCCCGAAGGATTGCAGGAAAGTGGATATAACCGGGTTTGACTGTGGTCCGGGGAATATGCTGATTGACCAGACTGTTAGAGTGCTTTTTGGTGTCGAGTTTGATAAGAATGGAAAGCTTGCTTCAAGAGGGAAAATATCTAATGAGCTTTTAAACTTTCTTAAGAAACACCCATTCATTAAAAAGCCACCCCCGAAATCAACCGGAAGAGAAGAATTTGGGAATAAATATGTAAAAAAAGTACTCAATTTTTCGGAAAAAACCAAAAATGAAGATATTATAAGAACTATAACCGAATTTACAGCACTTGCAATTTATATGAATTATCAGCTATTTATTGAAGAAAGGATACGAATCGACAGGTTGATTGTCAGCGGAGGAGGAGCTAAAAATAATCAAATCATAAAAGCACTTAAAAAATATTTTAAAGGAGTAATAATAGAATCTTCTGTTAGGTACGGTATATCCCCTGATGCTAAAGAGTCGATAGCATTTGCGGTTTATGCCAATGAAACAATATCCGGCAATAAAATAAATATTCGGGGCATAACAAGCGCAAAGAAGGAAAGTATTCTCGGGAAGATATGTTTTCCATAGCAGAAGAGGAAGATAACAGGCAATAGGCAAGAGGCATTAAAAAACAGGCAATGGGCAATATGGAATAACCAACAGGAAAAAATATAACAATTTTTTATAGGAGAAGACAAATGTCAACAAAACACAAAAATTTTTCGCGGCGTGAATTTCTGTTGCGCGGCACCCAAACCACAGCCGGCATTGTAGCGGCCACGGCACTGTCATCAGCAGCAGCAAAAGCTGAAAAAAATGTCTTCCGCATAGGCATAATCGGTCTGGATACTTCTCATGTGATTGCCTTTACCAGATATATCAACAATCCCAAAAATAAGTTTGGCTGCAGGGTTGTTGCGGGGTATCCCGGGGGTTCACCGGATATTGCATCATCTGCAAACAGGGTTGAGAAATATACAGAGCAGCTGCGTGAAGAATTCGGCCTGGAGATTGTGGATACTATCGAGGAACTTTGCGAGAAGGTTGATGGGATTCTGCTGGAGAGTGTTGACGGCAGGCCTCATTTAAATCAGATAAAACCGGTAATAGCGGCGAAGAAACCTACATTTGTCGATAAACCTATGGCTGGGAATCTGGAAGACGCTGTAGAGATGTTTCGGCTTGCGGAGGAGAATAACGTGCCATGCTGGTCGAGTTCCTCACTGCGATATGGACCTGGCATAGAGATGAGGAACAACAAAGAGCTGGGAGAAATTGTCGGCTGCGATGCATTCAGTCCCTGTTCACTCGAGGAGCATCACCCGGATTTTTACTGGTACGGCATACACGGTGTGGAGATACTTTTTACAATAATGGGTGCAGGGTGTAAAACGGTAAACCGTGTGCAGACCGAGGATACAGAATTTGCCGTTGGTGTTTGGAAAGACGGCAGAATTGGTACTTTTAGAGGACTCCGCAGCGGTAAGCGCGGGTATGGTGCTTTTGTCTACGGCACAAAAGCCAATATTCCGAGCAGAGGATTTGGGGGCTACGAACCGCTGGTCGATGAGATTATCAAATTTTTTAAGACCGGCAGAGTTCCCGTGCCTCCTGAAGAAACGATAGAGATACTTGCTTTTATGAGTGCAGCCGATGAGTCAAAATTAAAAGAGGGTGCGGCTGTCTCGATTGGAGCGGTGATTGAAAAAGCAAAGAGCAAACTCAGATAGTTTTCTACTCTCAGTTTTTTTAATATTAAAATAAGTAATTCGCAGGACAGGTTTGGGGCGGTCTATCAGATGGGTACATTTTCTTTTTTAAAAGCGTAGATTTTTTTTAAAATCATTAATTTTTCCTTGTAAATTTATATTTATAATTATATATTTCTGAATAGATATAATATTCAGTTAATTTTTTAAAAGGGTGAGATTAATGATATTTGGTGAGTACCTTTTGAAAAAAGGAATTATCACTAAATCAGACGTTGAGAAAGCCCGCGCATTACAGACTAAACGTTGTTCGAAGATTGGGAAAAAAGCCCAGGAAACGGGATTATTAGGTGAATACGATATAGCAAAAATCACAAGAAAACAAGATGAACTGAGAAAGAAATTTTGCGAAGCAGCTGAAGAATTGGAACTGCTGTCGCATGACCAATCTATGAAGCTGCTCGATGACCAGAAAAAAGATTATATATTCTTTGGTGAGGCGCTTATTCTAAGTCACATTTTACCTGAGGATGTTGTTAAGAGAGAATTGAAACTATTTTGTAAGGAACGAGAAGAATTCTGGAGGGACTTTTTTAAAAAGCATTGAGCAGTCTTTTTGAAAATTCCTTAAAAATAAACCGGAATAACCATTCTTATATTCTGGTTGTTAGATTTAATTTAATTTTATAAAATCCACATAATTAATATATTGAGTTTTTGGTAGTTACCTGCCTTATTTTTTTATTGACCTCCGGTAAAATTAAATAATAGAGCGACGGGGAATTTTGCCAGATTTTGTCATTGTTAAGTTATATAATAACAATAATATATGGCATTTTTGCCCTTTAAAATTTAACCACCCACAGGGCAGGCAGAGAACACAGAGAAGATGTTTCATTTTGTCTCAATTTTGTGTCATTTTGTGCCAATTTGTCTCATTTTGTCTCAGTTTGTGTCATTTTTGGGATGATTTTGAGGCAGATGAGACAGTTATGTTGTTAAATATCAAGAAATTACGTTATTTGTCTCACTTTTTTTAATTTTTTTAACTTTTTTAACCATCCACAGGACACGCCCACAGGGCAGGTAGAGTGTTTATCTGAGGTTTTGTATTTTTGGGTCATTTTTAGTAAATGTAATTATTAATTTATGATTTGTTATTATATACAATAACAATATACGAAATTTTATGGGCGATGTCAAGGGAAAAATTAGTTTGAAGATAGAATTTTAACCACGAAGGTCACGAAGAAAGATTAAATTTCTGGAAAATTTGGGGATATTATAATTATTTTTTAGTTTTTTTCGA
>JAUVVT010000254.1 GCA_030604505.1 bacterium
AAGAATATTTAGTTTATCTGCCCGAAGGGAATGAGGTCATTGTGGACCTCTCTGCTGTTTCCGGTAATTTTGCTGTAGAATGGTTTAATCCAAACACAGGAGAAACTAAAACAACTGAACAGATATCAGGCGGAAACATGCAAAAATTTATCTCTCCATTCGATACCGGCGATTCCGCTCTCTATCTCAAAGTCCTATAGATATCCGGTTCTTATACTATATCTTATTTAATCTCATGAGGTTTTCTCTTTTTTACAGTGCTCAATCCTATCAGCATTACTGCATTATTTGGAATAACCTCAGTAACAACATGCGAAAAAACCGGTTTTAATCCTCCATATTCCACAGAACCGTTTAAATTGATTTCTTTTATCATTTTCCCAAATCGTTTGTTTACCCATTCAAATGCAAAGAATGTTATCGGATTGTCCTGTATGCCGGATGAACAATTGACAGCATCTGCCCCGTAACAATATGCACTTTGCGGAGAGCCGACTCTTCCCGCTCTTTTATCGAGACTTTTATCACCGCCCGCATTCCATTCAAGAATATTTACCCCATATTGAATCGGTATAATCTCTTTAAATCCATCCTCATAAACCACTTCATACCATCCTAAAAGGTCCGCAGAATCAAAAGTATTAAATACGCAAAAATATGCTTTCTGATTACCTGCGGGCTTTGCACAGGCATGTAAAAAAATCAGACTGCTGACGTCTTCATTAATTTGAATCCCTTTAACCTTATCGGGAAGAGGATTTTTTCCCTTGCCTTTTACTCCAACTCCAACAGCACATTTGCCTGCTTTTAAAGAGGGATTCTCCAGTTTAAATACTTTTTTACCGATGCCCACATTACCCGTTTTTAGAGTACTTAAATCAACATCGAGTATTTCTTCGCCGAAAGAAACATTAAAGTATGAAGCAATATTCACAGGTACAACGGAATCCCCTGTCTCACTGGGTGCCCGTTTTCCGCTTAAATTCCTTCGAACCATCGGTGTTAAATTTCTCACAATTTCTCCAAGTTTCGTCTGCTCCGGTACGTGGTCGGACCACAGCAAGTTAGCACAACCGAGAAAATCATATATCAAATCTTTACCGAAATTAAACTCATTCGTTGCTGCCCATGACGACGGGGCACCACCAACTACATCGACCTTTTTTATCCGTTCTCTCCAGTTACTGATATTGGGTTTAAAATTACCATATAACTGTTTAAATCCGAACTTTTGAAATTCGACATCCCTTTCCAGTTTTCCCCAGAACCAGTTGAATATTAAAATATTCTTTGGAATTGATTTTTCCACAACGGAGGGACGCATCCCCCCGGCCGTTTGATACTTGTACCCTGTGGAGGAGGTTCTGTCTTTTGGTCCTTTACCCCTGACACTTTCTAAAAGATGGTCACCCCACATTGCAATTTTGATACCTTTCTTTGCCAAATAATTATGAATTTTATTAATATCCTGAGCAAATATTTCAGAATAGTCTTTTCCGCTGCATCTGGGACATACACTTAGCGGTGCTCCCCACCATTCATCATGGCCGATATGAATCATTTTGGGGTGTATCACTTCGATATATTCGTCAAAAACATCAAATAAAAGCTCATAGGATTCAGGATTTAAGGGACAATATGTATCGGGCCAAATTGCATCTTTATATTCTGCCAATTCAGGATGGCGTGTCAGAAGATAATAGCCGTGAGTAAGAGAAGGTATCTCAGGTATCACTTCGATATAGTTTTGGCTTGCAAATTGGACGATGTCTCGTACATCATCTTTTTCCACGATACCTCCATCTCCTGCATCTTGATGGCCTGAGTTTCTGGATTGACCGTGAATTCCCGCAAGTTCACTACTCCTGGTATAATTCATATAGTTTGCATACTCAATCCAGCCGGCATTAACTTCCGGATGTCTGTCCAACCTCATACAGTTTACTTCAATAATAACCTTGTTAAACTTAAAGAGAGCCATAAAATCCCTCAAAAACCTTTTAAAAAATGCAATATTTTCATTCCCGGGAATATAAAGTCTTACACCTCGAAACGGCAGATTGGGCCAATCACGAACTTTTACACACGGTATTTGAAATCCATCATCCTCTTTTATAAGCTGGCGAAGAGACTGTAAACCATAAAAAGCACCGCGGTTATCCCACCCGGTAATTACTATTACATTTTTATCAACCTTCATTACATATCCCTCTGAACCCGGATTTTCAGCTGTTACTTCGAGTTTCTGCTGAGAACAATATTTTTTTACTAAAGGATTGTCAATTGTACCCATTAAAATAACACTCTTTACGGGAGGCAGGTCCGACCTGCGTTCTATTTTAAGAGCGAGACCATATTTGTCGCTCAGTTCTCTGACAAGAAAACGTGCAAGCAGCAAGTCATTTTCAGATGTAGTTTTTGGAACCAAAATAGAAGTATTTTCATCCAATTCGAAATTATATCCTGAAACCTCAATTTCCTGAGGTATTGGAAAAATCAGCGGTTTTTCGCCGGCTAATGAAATAGATATAAAGCTTAAAAACAGCAAACAAAAGACAATCATTACAGCAACGTTAGTTAACCGTTTAAAATATTTCCCGTTCATTTTGCTTTCCTTTCTGAAATATATTAAAACTAAAGTTAATTAAAAAAGAAACCAATTTGGCAAACTTTAAGAAACATATAGAGACAGCAACTTAACGATTTCAAAATAAACTGTCATAAAATTTAGTGACTTTTAATAAAATGTCAAAAGATTTTTTTTTATTTGAACAATTATCAGATTGGATAAAATGAACCGCACGGGACGCAGAAAGAAAAGCTTTCAATCATTCTTAATTTAACATCGTTCTAACGGTAGGTGGTAATTATTTTATGGTACATCTGATAAACTAATATAACTGATTAATATTCTTATTTGTATTGGTTTCAAAAGCAATGATTTTAAATTGCTTTTCCTATAAGTTTTTCTATATTTAAAATAATTAGTTTTTCAGTAAAATTATTGAAAAATATCTTGTTTTTATGCAGTTAATTCAATAATATATCATAAAATGTCTAATTTCACACATAAATATTATATTTGTATGCAATTGGTTCAGAATATACTCAAAATACAAAAATTATTGTTGGAGTCGATTATTAAGGTGATCAGAAATTCAATGTCGTTAATAAATACCTTGAGTATTGCGATTTACAAGTATCAAAAATCAATAAATCTCTGAAGTTAGGTTTTCAAGACGCAAATACACTTATGGAAAGGATAAAAAAGTTACCACAAGAAAAGCAAAAACCTTTTTTAAATGGTTTTAAAAAGTTGGACGAAATAAACCTTTTAAAAAAGAGAGTACAGGAAGCAAGAGATAAACTTACAAAAGATACAGATGAACTTTCCAAAACTGCTGAGGTAATTGTTCAAAATGAGCTTTTTTCAAGAGTCCTCATTCAAATAGGTGAAGCAAAATATAAGACTGAATCATCCGTCTCGAAATTGAAAATTAAACTGGGGAAAAATGAGAAAGAACTGGCGTTTGAAGATTATTAAATTTTTATAAATTATCTGAATTAGCAATTTATGGCAAAAAAATAACCCAACACCCTAAAACCTTTGAGTTACTTAATCTCTTGTTTTTATTTATATTTTACCCGTGGGTGATACTGTGCTTGCCCGCCCCTGGCGGATTTACCTGCCTCCGGCATGGCTCGCCTGCTAAATGCAGTTCCTTTTACCTGCCTATGGCATGGTTTAAGGCGGAAACAACCGACCTCCTGCTTGTAAGGTAGGATAATATAAATCATAAATGCAATAAATACAAATATTACAAAAACATTTTGTAACCGATATGTAACTACACTTTGCGTTCAATAAGGTAACCTTTTAACATTTTTTTCATAAAAATTTGGTGATAAATGAGAATATATTTCCGTCATCGCAATAGTGTAAAATATACCTGTTTATTCAGTGAAATCTATCAACATTTTGTTACAGATGATATTAAAAGTTTGGAGATAAATAATGAGCAAGCCAACTTATGAAGAATTGGAAAAACGAGTAAAAGAACTTGAGAAAGTAGAAGTCGAGTGCAAAAAGGTGAAAAAAGCACTCAGTGAGAGTGAAGAGAGATACGGGGGATTTTTTGAAAATACAAAAGACATCTTAATTATTGCAGATATAGATGGAAACGTAACCTACATAAACAAGTCTATTGAACAATATGGCTTCAAACGGGATGAACTTATTGGAAAAAACCAGCTCGATTTTATTCCGGAAAAATACTGGCAGAAAGCAAAAGAAGATTTAAAAGAGGTGCTTCAAGGAAAAACCGTCGAAGGAGATATCGAAGTAAACACTCCGAAAGGTATTAGATTAGTAAATTACAAAGATTCACCAATAAAAGAGGCAAAAAAGATAGTAGGTTTTCGAACTATCATAAGAGACATCACCGAGCGCAAGAAAGCAGA
>JAUVVT010000346.1 GCA_030604505.1 bacterium
TGCAAAAACACCCAACAAAATACCATAGGTTATACCAAGTAATATTCCAATTTTAAACTGTTGAAAAATAAAATGCCAGAACCGTTGTACATCGACTTTACCAAGTGCTATTCCCCTCACGATAATTGTCGATGTCTGGGCACCGATATTGCCTCCCATACCCATTATTATCGGTACGAAAAAGGCTAAAGCAATAACCTGTTGGAGGGAGTGTTCAAAAAATCCCATTATTTCGGAAGCAAATATACCGCCAATAAATGTGGCAAAAAGCCATGGAAGACGAATTTTAAAACTCGAGTATGTTGACTTTGATACAATTTCTTCTTCGCTTGTGCCTGCAAGTTTCATCATATCTTCTGTGTTTTCTTCCCGAATAACGTCGATTATGTCATCAACTGTAATAACACCGACAAGTTTATTTTCCTGGTCAGTAACAGGAACAGCAAGTACATCATATCTTGTAACGATTCTTGCAACTTCTTCCTGGTCCATATCAGTCCGCACACTCACTACGTCCGTACTCATAATATTCTTCAATTTTGTGTCGCTCTTAGAGGTAACAAGGTATCTAAGAGATACAACGCCAACCAGATGATTTCTACTATCAACAACATACAGATAAAAGACCATCTCCACATCTTTTGCTTCACGGAGTGTATCAACTGCATCTTTTACAGTCGTATTCTCTTCTAAGGTGAAAAAGTTCGGATTCATTATACCACCGGCAGTATCCTCCTCAAATCCTAAAAGAGATTCAATTTCAACAACATCTTCCTTTTTCATATATGATAATATGTCTTGAGCAAGTTCTTCAGGCAGCTCATTTATTATATCTACTATATCATCGGACTGGATCTTCTTAATTATTTTGTATATTACTTCTTTTTCAAATGTGGCTAAAAATTTAGCACTTTCTTTTGGGTCCATAAGACTTATAATCTCGGGAGCCTTTTCTATTTCTACACATAATCGAAATAAAGAATTTCTTTCACTTTCACTTAAGTTTTGAAATAACAAGGCAATATCGGCAGGATGAATCTTCTTTAATATATTTTTTAGATTAATAATTGCCCCCCTTCTTAAAAGCTTTCTGACCAAATCTGAAGTAAAAACATCTCTGGATAATTGATTCATTTTTACACCATTCAGTATTAAATTTCTAAAATGATATTTTTTAAAAAAAAATTATACTTAATGTAATATTTAAATTTGCTAAAATCAATTATTTTAAGTTAAAAAAAGATATATAGTTTTAAAATGTTTAAATGTTTTGTTTATATACTGTCAATATGACATAATTTAAGATTATAAAAAAGGTTGAAAAAATCGGATAAAAAGATTGAAATTTTTTATTATATTAAATATTATTATTTGTAAATAAATAAATTGCAATATATTATTTAAAAATATTTTTGTTGATTGTTCCGACTTTTAAAAAGATGGCATATAGTTTGCATATTAGTTTATATAGAGTATGACTTTGAAATATTAAGTTTTAAACCATAATTATTGATGAATAATTTTCAAATTTGATTTTGTAAGTTACCAATATTATATATAAGTGAGGAAGTATAAAAATGGAATTAATAAACGGAGCAAAACAAATCACTATTCCGGATGAAATTCCCATAATGCCATTAAGAAATACTGTGGTTTTTCCATATCAAATTATACCGCTGCTGATAGGGAGAGAGAAATCTATTAGTTTAATAAAAAAAGCTGTTGAAACAGATAAAATAATAGGTCTTGTTGCACAAAGAAAAGGCGAGGACGATGACCCGAAACATACAGAGTTATTCCAATATGGAACTGTTGCTACTGTATTGAAAATGTTTGATTTCCCAGATGGGAATAAACATGCGGTAGTTCAAGGAATATCAGGAATAAAAATTTTAGAATATACATCCTATGAGCCGCATTTATTTGCAAGGATTCAAAAACTTGATGAGAAATTTGATTTAGATGTTACAATTGAAGCACTAACGGCCAACTTGAAAAGTCTTGTTCAAAAAGCAGTTGATTTGTCTCCATATTTGTCTTCAGAGCTCGGGATTTTTATTCTCAATAGTAATGACCCTCAAAGGCTTTCTGACCTGGTTGCATCTTTTTTGAATATCTCTTTAGAAGAGAAAGAAGATATTCTGGAAACAACAGATGTAAAAGCGAGACTGGAAAAAGTAACGCTTATGTTGAATAAAGAATTACAAGTTCTTGAGCTTGGGAAAAAGCTTCAGTCAGAAGTTCAGGGAGAAATTGAAAAATCTCAGAGAGATTATTATCTCAGGGAGCAGATGAAAGCAATTCAAAGGGAATTGGGGGAAGATGATGAACGGACTATCGAGATAAAAGAACTCAAAAGTAAAATTGAAAAATCAAAAATGCCGAAAGAGGTCAGAACGGTTGCCGAAAAAGAACTGGACAGACTGTCTAAGATTCCACCGGCGGCTGGGGAATATACCGTGGCGAGAACTTATCTTGACTGGCTTATAGAAACTCCCTGGGGAAAAACTACAAGGGATAATCTGAACATTACCCAGGCTAAAAAGATACTTGATGATGACCACTATGGACTGGATAAAGTTAAAAAGAGAATTTTAGAATACCTTGCTGTTAGAAAATTGAAAAAAGATATGAAGGGTCCGATATTGTGTTTTACTGGACCCCCGGGAGTTGGAAAAACTTCTCTGGGAAAATCAATAGCAAGAGCGCTTGGAAGAAAATTTATTAGAATGTCTCTTGGGGGGATCCGTGATGAAGCAGAAATACGGGGACACAGGAGAACTTATATCGGTGCTCTACCCGGAAGAATTGTACAGGGAATTAAAAAGACAAAATATATGAATCCTGTCTTTATGCTTGATGAGATTGATAAAGTCGGAATGGATTTCAGAGGTGACCCTTCATCAGCGTTGTTGGAAGTGTTAGACCCCGAGCAAAATTATTCCTTTTCTGACCATTATCTTGATGTTTCTCTTGACCTGTCAAAGGTTATGTTTATTGCCACTGCCAATCTGACCGACCCGATAATTCCTGCTCTTAAGGATAGAATGGAGATAATTGAACTGCCGGGATACACTTCAGAAGAAAAATTGAAAATTGCACAGAAATTCCTTGTACCAAAACAGCTGAAAGAACATGGATTGGATGCAGAGGAGGTTAGATTTACCGATTCAGCACTGAGACGGGTCATTTCGTCATATACTAAAGAGGCGGGCGTCAGGAATCTGGAGCGGGAAATAGCATCTATTTTAAGAGGAATTGCAAAGGAAAAAGCCGAAGGCAAGAAAGTAAAATCTGTTGTAAAAACAAGGGATGTCGAGAAATTCTGCGGACCGATAAAGTATTATATGGATATTGCTGAAAGGACTTCAAAGACCGGAGTGGCAACAGGTTTGGCGTGGACGCCTGTCGGAGGAGATATTCTGTTCATTGAATCGACTATAATGAGGGGAAAGGGAGACCTCTCATTAACCGGACATCTCGGCGATGTAATGAAAGAATCTGCAAAAGCTGCGCTGAGTTTTATTCGTTCTAAAAGTGAA
>JAUVVT010000046.1 GCA_030604505.1 bacterium
CCCCCACCTCTGCGGGAAAACAGGAAGAATAAAATTAATAGAATAATTATCGACCCAAATCCAAATCCTTTTTTCGAAGACCTCCTTCTCAAAGGTACATTTCTTGTTAACTCACCGGTAATCGTAATACCTTTATCCTTTGCAATTACGCTGACAACCGCAAACATCCCTTGAGAAAGCCCTTCTCCATAATTCCCCTGCTTCAGAAAAGGAAAAATATATCTGTCCCTTATCTCTCCAGCCAAACCGTCAGGCAAAATTCCCTCAACACCATATCCTGTTTCTATTCTTATCGTTCTGTCTTCTACTGCGTTTAATATCAATACACCCTCATCAACGCCCTTCTTTCCGATACCCCAGCTTTCATAAAGTCTGTTTGCATATTCATTATAGTCCATATCACCGGTTGTTTTAACAGTAACCACAACTACCTCGACACCCGTCTTTCTCTCAAGTTCATTAGCTATAATCTCCATCTTATTTTTATATTCAGCAGGAATAACACCTGCAAAATCATTAACAAAACCAACAGGTTTAGGAAACTCCTGTGAAAGAGTATTACTGCAGAACAACAAAAAGAGAATTATAAAAAATTTAAGACAATTTAAAATAAACTTCACCGTAAAACCTTTCAGCGATATACAATTTATTTAGTGTACTTTTGTATTTTAACTGTATAATATAGATATATTTATATAAATAATCAAGGATAAAAAGGCAAACAATAATACAATATGTTGTATGTATTAAATTAAAATAACAATATATTGTTTTTTCTCTTGACAAATTGATTTACATTTTTTATATTTTAAGTAGAAAATTTATAAAATAAATATCTGTTCTCTTCAAAGAGTTTGTCAATCATATTTGCAATTCCGCTTATTCTGATGCTTCGGAAAGAGGTTCACTTTTTTATTTATAGGGGCAGGCTTTTATGTCTGCCCTTATAAGTCAATATAATAATATTTAATTGTGCATGTTCTGTGAAAGCAGCATATCGGCGTGTCAATCTGTTTATAAAATATATTAAAATCGTAAACAACGAAACGAAGTTATTCATTAAGATATACAAAAAATTAAAAAAATAAAATAAAATTTGAAAATTTTTAGGGGATTCAATGTCAGAAAAGAACGGTTATAATCCGCAACGTAAAAAGAACAGAGGTAAAAAGGCAGATAATACATTATCACTCGGGATTTGTTCTGAAAAAGACAATGGAAAAGATAAATGGTCTTTTAAGGATATGCCGTCTGAGAAGGTTCGAATTTATGATAATTCACTGACCGTGCTAAAAAAAAGGTATCTCAAAAAGAACGAAAAGGGAGAAGTTGTTGAGACGCCTGAGGAGATGTTCTGGAGGGTTGCAAAAAATATAGCAAAAATGGATAAATTATATTCTCCTAATGCTGATGTTCAGGAGACAGCCGAAGAATTCTATTCAATGATGGCGAGGTTAGAATTTATTCCGAACTCACCGACAATGATGAATGCTGATCGTGAACTTCAGCAGCTTTCAGCCTGTTTTGTTCTTCCGGTTGAGGACTCAATGGACGGCATATTTGAAACTATTAAAAATACTGCTCTCATACACAAAAGTGGCGGAGGGACAGGTTTTTCATTTTCGCGCATCCGTCCTAAAAATGACAGGGTTCTTTCTACCAAAGGGATATCTAGCGGTCCTATTTCATTTATGTCGGTCTTTAATGCTGCTACCGAAACGGTTAAGCAGGGAGGCACGAGACGGGGCGCTAATATGGCAATCCTGAGGATTAACCATCCCGATATTATTGATTTCATAACATGTAAATCCAAAGAAGGGCAGCTATCTAATTTTAATATTTCCGTTGCATTGACAGAAAAATTTATACAAAAGGTTTTCAACGATGAAGAATTTGAATTAAGGAATCCAAGAAACAAAACAGTTATTCAAACGTTAAAAGCCAAAAAGATATTCGACCTGATTGTCAATCTGGCGTGGAAAAATGGAGAACCCGGAATAATATTTATCGACAGGATAAATAAGAAAAATCCTACACCGAATATTGGTGAAATAGAAAGCACTAATCCGTGCGGCGAACAGCCGCTTCTTCCTTATGAATCCTGTAATCTTGGCTCAATAAATCTCGCACTTATGGTAAAGAAAGAAAACGGTAAACCCAAAATCAATTATGAGCGTTTGGGTAAGGTGGTTGAAAAAAGCGTACATTTTCTTGATAATGTTATCGATGCAAACAGGTATCCTCTTAATAAAATAGATAAGATGACAAAAGCCAACCGAAAAATTGGTCTTGGTGTTATGGGATGGGCTGATATGCTGATTCAGCTCGGGATACCATACAACTCGGATGAAGCACTCAGGAAAGCTGAAGAGATTATGAAATTCATCGATGAAGAATCTAAAAAGGTTTCTGTTATACTGGCACAAAAAAGGGGTGTTTTTCCAAACTTCAAACACAGCATTTACAATATATCCGGTGGACTTCGTCTGAGAAATGCTACAACAACAACGATTGCACCAACCGGTACAATCAGCATGATAGCAAACTGCTCAAGCGGGGTCGAACCCTTATTTGCCATTTCCTATGTTAAAGAGAATGTTCTGGACGACAATAAACTATTAATGGTAAATCCCTTCTTTGAAAAGATTGCAAAAGAAAGGGGATTTTATTCTGAAGAACTGATGAAAAAGATTTCAAAAACGGATTCGATTGCTGATATAGAAGAAATTCCAAAGGACATGAGAAAAATATTTGTTACGTCACATAATATAATCCCGGAATGGCACATTAGAATGCAGGCAGCATTTCAAAAATATACTGATAATGCAGTTTCAAAAACAGTCAATTTTCCAAATAAGGCGACGGCAAAAGATATTGAGAATGTATATCTGCTTGCACATAAATTAGGATGCAAAGGCGTAACAGTTTATAGAGACGGCAGTAGGACAATGCAGGTTCTCTCGGTTAAAAAAGAGAAATCCAAAGGACAAAAAAATATTGTACCGAGGAAAAGGTCAACCATTACAACGGGTACAACCCAAAAAATTCTCACAGGTGACGGAACATTATATCTGACTATAAACAGCGATGAATTTGGTTTGTGCGAAGTTTTTACCAATATCGGCAAACACGGCAGCGAAGTAGCCGCATGGTCGGAAGCGGTCGGAAGACTTATATCACTCTGTTTAAGGTCAGGAATTTCTTTAAAATCCCTTGTAGAACAGTTAAGAGGTATAACATCAAGACCAATCTGGCACGATGGGCAGCAAATACTTTCTGTCCCTGATGCAATCGGTAGTGCTCTTTCAAAATATCTGAATGAAAAAAATAACAAAAACTTTACGGACACCGACGTTGAAGAAGAACCGATTATTGAAGATAATGTAAATGTAAAGTTTTCCACCTGTCCTGACTGCGGCAGTCCGGTTGAGCACGAATCGGGATGTGTTTTGTGCAGAATCTGCGGCTTTTCACGGTGCGGATAGATTAACCTATAACTGAAATTAGGGATTCATAAAACTATTTTTTTTTAGCTTAGTCCGAAAATAGAAAAACATTATAGCCACGAATTAAAGAGGGCGAACCACCGGTTCGCCCTTATATTTTTGATATTTTAGGGACAGAACGATGTTCTGTCCCTATAGTTTGCAGTGTATATTGTATTGTTATCTATATAAGACATTAAAGAATATATCTACTTAAATCTTCATCTGCAACGATATCTTTTAGCGTGTTTCTGACAAATTCATCAGTAATGGTAATCTTTTTCTCAGACATATCCGGGGCATTAAAGAGTATATCGTCGAGCAAATATGTCATAATGGTATGCAGTCTTCTTGCCCCGATATTTTCTGTTCTCATATTTACATCATACGCTATACCTGAAATCTCTTTTATTGCGCACTTACTTAATTTTAATTCAATTCCTTCAGTTTTCAGTAAAGCAGTATATTGCTTTACGAGAGCATTCTCCGGCTCGGTCAGAATTCTTATAAAATCCTCGGCAGTTAAGCTGTTTAATTCAACCCTGATTGGAAATCTTCCCTGCAGTTCGGGGATAAGGTCTGAAGGTTTTACGATATGGAAAGCCCCTGATGCTATAAAAAGGACGTGGTCTGTTTTAGTCATTCCATATTTTGTAAGGACACTCGAGCCCTCGACAATTGGCAGCATATCTCTTTGTACGCCCTCCCTGGAGACATCAGGACCGCTCTTGGAGGTACGCTCGCCTACAATCTTATCTATTTCATCTAAAAAGACTATACCGGAATTTTCAACCCGTTTTATGGCTTCAGAAATAACCGCTTCCATATCTATTAGTTTTTGGGCTTCTTCCTGAACCAAAATCCGCCTTGCCTCACTTACCGATACCTTTTTCTTTTTCATTTTCTTCGGAGCCATCTCTCCAAAAATCTCCTGAATATTAAGCCCCATCTCTTCTATCCCGATTGGCGAAAAAATCTGCATCATTGGAAAAGAATCTGAAGATGTACTAAGTTCAACCATTCTGTTCTCTAACTTTTTTTCCTGAAGGCTCTTTTTTATTTTTTCTCTTGACCTTTCTCTTTTTTCTTCTGCTTCCTTATCTATAGAAGAGACCTCTTGATTTAGGTTTTTTGCTTTGACCGGAGGGAGTAAAAGGTCAAGAAGTCTTTCTTCTGCGAGACTTTTCGCTTTTTCTTCAACTTCATTGGTCTTTTCAGTCTTCACCATTGAAACAGACAGGTCTACAAGGTCTCTGATGACCGATTCCACGTCTCTTCCGACATAACCAACTTCCGTGAACTTTGAAGCTTCAACCTTTATAAATGGAGCGTTTGCAAGTTTTGCCAGTCTTCTTGCTATTTCTGTTTTACCGACTCCGGTTGGACCTATCAATATTATATTATTCGGCATAATTTCTTCTTTCAGGTCATCCTTAACCTGATGACGTCTCCACCTGTTTCGCAATGCAATAGCGACCGATTTTTTTGCTTTGTCCTGACCGATTATATACTTATCAAGCTCTTTAACAATCTCTTTCGGCGTGAGTTCTTTCATTTATTTCTCCGTTTTTTCTCTGGATTATCCTTCAACACCTCAATAGTAAAATTTTCATTTGTATAAACGCAAATTGAAGAAGAAATTCTCAATGATTCTTCGACGACTTCCTTTGCTGTTAGTTTAGAATATTTTAATAAAGCCCTTGCCGCTGCAAGTGCATACTGTCCTCCGGAGCCAATTGCTACAATACCGTCGTCGGGTTCAATTACATCTCCTAATCCCGATATCAAAAGAGAACTTTCGCTGTTCAGAACTGCAAGCATAGCTTCGAGTCTTCTCAGATATTTATCGCTCCGCCACTCCTTGGCGAGCTCAACAGCCGAGCGGTAAAGATTCCCGTTAAATTGTTCGAGCTTTTTTTCAAACTTTTCAAATAAGGTAAAAGCATCTGCAGTTGAGCCGGCAAATCCGGTCAGTATTGAATCATTATGCATTTTTCTTACTTTCTTGGATTTTTGCTTCAATACAGTATCACCGAATGTAACCTGTCCGTCACCACCAATAGCCACTTCCCCATCTTTACATAAACCTAATATTGTTGTTGACCTTATTTTTTTTGTACTTGCCATTTTTTTCTTTCTACATTAATTTATTAAACTTTGAAAATAATTAACAGAACCTCTACAAAAATCAAATATATTAGCCATGAATTACACGAAACAAATTTAAACTATTTTATCTTGTCAAGCAGCCTAAAAAAATCAGTTTCGGTAGATGTAACAATAGTTGTATTATTATTCAGGGTTTTGGTGTATGCTTCAAGAGTTCTTACGAACCGGAAAAAAGCAGGGTCTTTTTGAAATGCATCGGCGTATATTTTTAAAGCTATAGCATCCCCTTCACCCCTGTTAGTTTCGGCAATTTTATAGGCATTTGCCAGTATGATTACCTTTTCCTTATCGGTCTGCGCCGTTATCATTAAAGCCTCTTCCGCCCCTTCCGATCTATACTGGTTAGCCTGTCTGAGTCTTTCGGCACGCATGCGGTCAAACACTGCTTTTTCATTCTCCTCAGGGAGGTCTGCCCGTTTTATACGAACATCTACAATACTTATTCCGTATTCCTGAGCCATTTCGTTGCTCCTTTTCGTTACTTCCTCCATAATCGTATCTCTTTTCAGTGCGACTATTTCATTCAGGTCGTATTTGCCTAATTCGACTCTCAACTCAGAATAGACGATATCTTCAAGTCTTCTCTGAGCACCATTTTCATCCCTAACTGCCTGCATAAATTTTAACGGGTCTATAATTCTCCAACGGGCATAGTTATCGATTACGAGATTTTTCTTGTCTTTTGTAACTATCTCTGTCGGAGCAGAATCATATTCAATAATACGGTCTTCAAAAAATCTTGCCGTCTGCAGAAAAGGAATCTTAATGTATAATCCCGGTTCATGGATTATCTTGACAGGTTTTCCGAACTGCAGAATTATTGCCTTTTTTGTTTCATCAACCGTGAACAAACTGGCAATTAATAATATAAATACAACTCCTGCTGTTATTAATATTAAACTATATTTTTTTGTCATTATTTCTCTCCTCCTTTTAATAACTCCTGACCGAATGGAAGGACATTTAAAAATCCGCTTCTTGAATCGGACTTTATAATAAACTTTCTAATTTCGGGCAATATTTTTTCCATTGTTTCGATATAGAGTCTCTGTTCGGTAACTAATTTAGCTTTCTTATATTCGTTTAAAACCAGCAAAAATTTTTCTGCATCTCCTTCAGACCTTTTTATTCTTTCTTCTTTATAAGCTTCTGATTCTCTTATTTTTTGCTGTGCTTCCCCTCTTGCTTTTGGTATCACATCATTTCTGTAACCTTCAGCTTGCCTAGTAAGGCGTTCTTTGTCTTCCTTTGCACTGGCAACATCCTTAAATGCATCGGAAACCTCCTGCGGAGGATGAACATCCTGAAGCTGAACAGCGACAACCTGAATTCCCGCATCATATTTGTTCAATACATCCTGAGAGATCATCTTTATTTCTTCCTGAATTTCAAATTTTCCCGTAGTAAGCGCCTGATCAATATTATTTCTTCCTATTGTGCTTCTTATTGCAGCCTCCGCTACATCCCTGACTGTTTCTTCGGGTCCGCGTATATTGAATAAATATTTTGGGGCGTCGCTTATCCTGTACTGTATTATTACCTGACAGTTAAGAATATTTTCATCACCGGTAAGCATCAAAGCTTCTCTAGGGACAAAAGAGTATCTTGCCGGGGGACCGGGGTCAATAGTCCTGAATCCAATCTCTGCCCTCTTTATTTCTGTTACCTTCGGTTTATTCACTGCCTCAATCGGATAAGGAAGTTTAAATCTTAATCCCGGTGGGGTTACTCTTACAAACTTTCCAAAGCGCCTGACAACACCCTGCTCATCAGGATTAACCTGATAAAGCATACTGAGAAGCAACCACAATATTACGATACCGCCTATAACATACTTAAATCCTTTAGTTTTAAACTTTGAAAAATCTATTTGAGGCAGACGGATTTCTTCACCCCCAAATTGCTTTCCTTTTTCTTCAAACATCATATTATCACCTGAACTTTCTATTATGTTATTGGTTATTGAAATATGGTAAATTTTATTTTGTTTGCATAAACTCTGATAATATTGAGATTTTAACAGATAGATTACCCTGGGTTTTCTTACGCTGGTAAAAATAAATTTGTTTAAAAATTTATTTTTACTACAGGATTTTGGCAAATTTATTATATATAGTTTTATTTTAAATAATACTAACCTGTCATGCTGAACTTGTTTCAGCATCTAAATAGCTGATAAACAATAGATTCCGAAACAATACTGAATCAAGTTCAGCACAAGGTTCGGAATGACAGTGCACCAAGTTTAAATTAATTTTCACTTGAATATACTAATAAAATCCTGAAATATATAGAAATTTCCAAAATTTGCCAAAGTCTTGTTTACTATTTAAATCTCCCTTCTTAATCTTGCAACAGGAATCATCATCTGTTCCCGATATTTTGCAACTGTCCGCCTTGCTATTGGTATACCCTCTTCAGCCAATATTTTTACAATCTTATCGTCGGTTAACGGTTCTGCTGTGTCCTCATTTTCGATGATTTCCTTGAGCTTGTCCTTTATGTTTAAAGTAGAGACCTCCTCACCGTCTGCAGTTGTCATCTTTTCGCTGAAGAAATATTTAAGTTCAAAGACACCGTAATCAGTCTGAACATATTTTCCGTTCGTAACTCTGCTTATCGTAGATATATCCATATTTATCGCATCAGCTACATTTTTTAGTATCATAGGTTGAATGTGCCCCTTACCTTTATTAAAAAATTCTATCTGTCTTTTAATAATTTCATTCATAACCTTCAGAACTGTAATTTTTCTCTGCTGGATAGAATTGATTAACCATCTTGCCGACTCAATTTTTTGTCTAATATATTGTTTTGTTGATGAGGGAACACTTTTTCGTTCTGTAAGAATTTTTTTATAGGCATTATTTATTCTAAGCCGCGGCATATTCCAATCATTAAGAGTTACAATAAACTCATCCCCCACTTTTTCGACTATTAAATCAGGAATGATATAATTTTCATTCTGTTTTATATATCCTTCACCGGGCTTAGGATTTATTTTGCTTATAATCTTAACGGCTTTTTTTACTTCGTCAATTGAAACATTCAGAAGTTTTGCAACCTTTTCATATCTCTTATTTTTAAATTCATTGAAATGTTCTTCAATAATCTTTATAGGCATCTTATTCTTTTCCTTATTTTCTTTCAGTTGAATAAGAATGCACTCCTGAAGGTCTCTTGCAGCAATGCCTGAAGGGTCAAAAGTTTGGACAAACTTTAAAATCTTAATAACTTTTTGTACTGTGGTATTCAGGGTTTCAACAATAGCCTCC
>JAUVVT010000377.1 GCA_030604505.1 bacterium
GTTGGTGCGGTAAAAGCCGATAGAATAATCGACGGCAAAAAGGTAAAAACAGGTAATAAAATAGTTGGAATAAAATCGAGCGGGCTCCACAGTAATGGATTTTCTTTAATCAGAAAGCTATTTTTTGACCACCTGAAATTAAAAGTTGATACGTTTGTTCCGGAATTTGGAAAGACACTCGGAGAAGAGCTTTTAACACCCACGAGAATATACTCAAAAAAGATACAAAATATAATTAGTAAATACGGTGAAAATATTCAGGGTATGGCTCATATTACAGGAGGAGGGTTTCTTAATATAAAAAGAATAAACGAGCAAAAGGGTTATGTTATAGATAAACTGCCGGAGATACCTGCTGTCTTTAACATAACACAAGAAAAAGGGAATGTATCTTCTTTTGAGATGTTTAAAACTTTTAATATGGGTGTGGGTTTTATAATAATTACCGATGAACCGGAGAAAATAGCCGATGAAATCGGTCAAGATGCCGAAATTATCGGATATGTTGATGACAGTGAAAAAATTATGATAAAGGAGAAAGATATTGTATATTAGAGTTATGAGTTTTTATGTTGATAAAAACTGTTAAAACAGTTTGATTTTTATCGAATTTATTTTTTACCTCTGACTAAAGTCAGAGGTTAATAAAATGTTTAACAAATAACAAACTGATATAAGGAATGAATTGGCAATGAGTGAATTGGAAGAAAAGTATGTTGTTGATATAAAAGGAAAAAAAACAGCAGTAATTCTTACATTCAAGAGATATGAACAATTGATGGAAGACCTTCATGATTTGGCTTTAGTTGCTGAACGTCGGAAGGAAGAACCCATCAGCATTGAAGAAATGAAAAAGCGGTTTAGGAAAGAAAATTTGCAATAAATTATAAAAAATTCAGAATGAGAAAACAGGATTTATTAATAGAGCAAGTTAAATAAATAATATTACTTTGGTAAATTTTTAAAATATATAATTTCACATTTGCATTACCTCTCTGTCATGCTGAATTTATTTCAGCATCTAAATAATTAATAAACAATAGATTCTGAAACAAGTTCAGAATGACAGGGTGATTTTTAGATATTAATTTTGCTAATTGAATTTTGCAATATTAATGCTATAAATAATGAGTTTATCAAAATTTACCAAAGTTCTGTAAACAATTTTAAAATTAGAGAATCGTTATGAACCAAATAAAATATTTTTTCTGTTTATTCTTTTCTTTTCTTCTCATTACAAACTGTACCAGATTTGAAAAATTTGATGTAGTGATTATCGGAGGAAAGATAATAGACGGAACCGGGAATCCATGGAAATATGCTGATATTGGCATTAAAGATGATAAGATTGTTAAAGTAGGGAAACTTTACGATTCCGATGCAAAAACAAAAATATCAGCAGAGGGATTATATGTTACGCCGGGTTTTATAGATATGCATACTCATTCTGATTATTCCCTTCTTGTTGACGGCACCGGACAAAGTAAGGTGAGACAGGGAGTAACACTTGAAGTAATAGGAGAAAGCGAGTCAGTGGGTCCAATAGTAGGAAAATATGACAGGGAAAAAGAAGCAATACTTGGAAAGTTTGGAGTAGAATTAACCTGGGAAACTATGGGTGAATATTTCAAGATTCTTGAAAACAGCGGGATTTCGGGCAATATTGCGTCGTATGTTGGATTGGGTCAGGTCCGCAGTTGTGTAATCGGGGATGATGACCGCAAACCGACTGATGAAGAAATGAGAGAAATGAAGCTTTTAATCAGAGAGGCAATGGAAGACGGCGCTATGGGATTATCTGCGGGACTCCTTTATATTCCGGATATGTTTTTTACGACTGAAGAGATAATCGGGATGGTAAAAGTAGCAGCGGAGTATGGAGGGATTTATGCAACACATATCAGAAGCGAGGACCAGAAATTATTGGAATCATTAGATGAAGCGATAAGTATCGGAAAGAAAGCGGATATTCCTGTTGAGATATTTCATTTTAAAGCATCAGCGAAAAAAAACTGGTATAAGATGCCGGAAGCTATAGAAAAGATAAATGATGCGCGGAGAACTGGCATTGATATTACTGTAAACCAGTATCCTTATATAGCCGGTTCAACCACTATTACAATACTTATGCCCGACTGGGCTCGTGAAGGTGGCACTAAAAAGATTCTTGAACGTTTAAAGGACCCCAAAACAAGACAAATAATCAAAAATGATATGAAAACCATTAATAGAGGATATGACAATATTGAAGAATATATGTCGTATGTCCGTATTGCCGATGTTCCGAGTGAAAAGAATGAACCTCTTGAGGGTAAATCACTACTGGAAATTGCAAGGGAAAGAAACGCTGACCCGATTGATAATTATTTTGAATTATTATTAGAAGAAGATGGAAATATATCGGGTGTATTGTTTACAATGACCGAAGAAAACAAAAAACTGGCAATGATACAGCCGTGGCTGAGTATAGGGTCTGATGGGACTGCGGTAAAACCGGAGGGAATACTTGGAAAAGGCAAGCCCCATCCAAGATATTATGGAACATTTCCAAGAATTCTGGGTAGATATGTCAAGCAGCAGAATGTACTTACCCTCGAGGATGCAATACGGAAGATGACCTCTCTTGCTGCCCAGCGTCTTGGTTTGCAAGACAGAGGACTGATAAAGGAAGGAATGTTTGCAGATATATGTATTTTTGATTATGAAAAAATAATAGACCATGCAACGTTTGAAAATCCGCACCAGTACAGCGAAGGTATTATCCATCTGCTGGTTAATGGAAAACTGGTAATCGAGAACGGCGAACATACCGGAGCAAAACCGGGTAGGGTTATTTATGGACCCGGGAAAAAATAAATCGAGTTTAAAAAAATAGCTGTCAACTTTTAGCTATTAGTTTTTGGCTTTTTTTACCACAGCCAATAGCATTTATACTGAATTATCAACATAATACAATTAATGATTTTTAAATTTATGTCGATAAATATTTACCAAAGGATTTTTTATAATTATATAAGGTAATTATATTATGCAAATTAATACCGAACAGATCGCTGCAAACAGTGATATGATGTTTAATATATTAAATACTGCCCAAAAGGAAATTACTGACAAAAACGAAAAAATAGCAAAAATCAATATTGAGAACAAGATTAAAGCCGATAAAAAAGCTATATTGGGCAAAGTTATTAATATGTATGTATAATTATTTTTGTTTAATCTTAGAGATA
>JAUVVT010000077.1 GCA_030604505.1 bacterium
AACGTAATCGAAGCCTATCCGGGGCAGCGATTAAGTCCCACCGATAAGACTCCATTCGACCATAACGCATCTCCGAGCATCTGGGCGAAAACAAAAATGAAACTGGAACAGACCGGCGTGCGGCTTGTTAATTATGGCGTCGTCCGTATGGGCAATGATGAAGCTGAAAACCGTAAAGTATTTGACTTTGCAAAAATTATGGGGATTCCGATTATCTCAACAGAACCTGCAGAAGGTTCATTTGACCTGCTGGAAAAACTGGTTAAAGAATACGACATTAAATTAGCCATTCATAATCATCCCAAAAGACCTAAAAATCCAGACTACAAATACTGGGACCCCAACTATGTTCTCCAATGCGTAAAGGGTCGGGATTCCCGAATTGGTGCATGTGCGGACACCGGACACTGGATACGCTCCAACGTCAACCCACTTGATGCGCTGAAGATTCTGGAAGGGCGGATTATCAGCAGTCATTTGAAAGACCTTAACGAGTTCAGCAGGGACGCCCACGATGTACCTTTTGGTAAAGGAGTCGCAAACGTCGGTGCAATTCTGGCTGAATTAAAACGGCAGGGATTCAAAGGAAATATCTCAATTGAATATGAATATCACTGGACAACCTCAGTACCCGAAATCAGAGAATGCATCGACTTCGTGCGGGAATGGGGAAAGAATAATCCGTAAACAAAAATGTCGAATTTTATATAAATATGATATTATATCACCGGAGGAATCTTATGAAAGGATTGACACGCAGGAATTTTTTGAGTAAATCGATTGCAGTAGGTGCAGGATTGAGCAGTTTGCCACTGGCAAAAGATTCTAAAATAAATGCCACACCAAGGGCTGTTAAGGATGATATTTCAATAGCACAATGGGCTCTTGTTAAAGAAATACGGGAAGGGAAATGGAAGACCTTGGATTTTCCTAAAATTGCCCGAGAAGACTTTGATATTCACGGGATTGAATTTGTTAATACTCTTTTTGAGGTTCCTACTTATCGCTATCTCAGACAGTTGAAAAAAAAACGCGGACGATTATGGTGTTAAGATGGTTCTCATAATGGTAGACGATGAAGGGGAACCGGCTGATCCTTCAAAAAAAGAGAGGATGCAGGCAGTTATAAACCACCGCAAATGGGTCGACATTGCGCACTATCTCGGCTGTCATTCGATTAGAACAAACTGCCGTCCAAAAAATGTGTCATTTGAGGATGGTCTTAAATGGGCAGAGGAAAGCTATAATCTTCTTTTGGAATATGCAATACCGGCAAAAGTGGGTGTTTTAATTGAAAATCACGGGACTTTGTCAGATAACCCGGATTTTATAGTTGCCCTTATGAAACTGGTCAACAATCTATACTTCGGTACGCTTCCCGATTTTAAAGGTTCTGACCCATACACTTATGTTAAAAAGACCATTCCTTATGCTGCCGGGGTTTCGTTCAGACTGCAGTCTACAGAACAGGAAACCGAGAGATTGGTTAAATTATGTCACGATTCCGGATATCGTGGTTTTTACGGCATTGAATCAAGCGGCAGGGAAAACATCCGACGCGGAAAAAAACTGCTCGAAAGAGTACTCTTTGGAAAAGAATAAAATCACAATTCAGGTATAACAAAAGATGGTCTTGTATTATTTGTGCAAGACCATCTCTAATTTTTCACTTATTTTTTAGCGGTTCTGCGGTTCATCCCTTGAACCGAAATATTGCAATATTCTGTCTCTAATTAAATCTCTAATTTCACGGAACTTCTTTATTCTTTCCTCCTCTATTCCCGGAAAAGCTGCAGGGTCTTCAAAACTCCAGTGGAGTCTATTTTTTACCCTGCCGATAAAGACAGGGCACATCTCTTTTGCATCATCGCATACAGTAATCAGATAGTCAAACTCTTTATTAAGAAACATTTCAATTGACTTTGAAATGTGATTACTTATGTCTACACCTATCTCATTCATAATCCTTACGGCATTTGTATCTACATCAGAGGCATAGATTCCTGCGCTGAATATTTCATATTTATCATCGAAGTACTTGCGCATAAATCCCTCTGCCATCTGACTTCTGCACGAATTGGCAGTGCATAAGAAAAGTATCTTTCTCTTTTTAGTCATATTAATATGTAAAATTTATAATTGACAAAAACAAGTTAAAAAATTTTCCTTTGATTAAAAATGAAATAACAAGGATTTATAAAATTAATTTTTTCGAATAGAATTTATTCAGGTTGGATTTTATTCTGCCAGATGCCCCTGTTATTTGATTTTGCTTCGTTTTCGAGCATATAAAACATATTATCATGTTTAATATTCGGTGGATAGCTTTTTGCCCCAGCAAATCCGTTTTTGACAAGTTGTGCATTTACAAAGATTGTATCTATGAAAACATAAGCCAGTATACGTTTATAGACATCCCTTTTTTGCTTATCAAAGTACAGTGCTATAATTTTTCCATCAACCAATCTTTTGTTTGCCTGTTTTGCTTTTTCTCCAAAAAATTCACATTCTTTGTCATTGTGTGCAATCTCCGGGCAATCGATACCGATATATCTCACTCTTTCATTATTTTCCAAAACAACGGTATCACCGTCTATAACCTGCGAGACCTTATACTGCACTCCATCTATAAACCGGAAAATTTTGTCATCTGAGGAATCTTTCTCAGAACAATTAAAGCTAAATAAAGATGCTACAAAAAATGAGATTAATAAGGTTTTTGATAATTTCATAATAGAAAAGAGTTGTGCTATTTTTCCCAGGCTTTGGAATAGTCTCGCTGTTCTGGAGATGGGTGGCCGCCGGGACCATAACCTTTTTTCGTTGAGACTTTTTCAAGCGGAACAAATTTCTTTTCAATTCCATCTTCAGTAACATCATACTTGAAGAATCCCAGTGTAGTGTCAAAAGGATTCCCCACCCGATTTAGTTATTTAGCGTTATGATATATCATAATAAATTTATAGTCAAGCGTTTTTTAATTTAGGTCTATATTTTTTTCTATAAGATTCACCTGCTTTGAGGTTATCAACAGCGATGGTCTTAGGGACGCCTCCGAATGCATGAAACATCTTAACGTGTGAATTAACAAAACTTTGTTGATTCTGGCGAAATACAAATTCGACGTATTTATGGCGGCTGAATGAAAGGGTTCCGATAAAGATGTGCACAGTCCTGCGTTTTCCGGTAAGGGGGTCGAGTAATAGGCCAGCTTTCCCGTAATCCACTTGTACTTGACTGGCAGGCTTAACCTCAATACGGCACGTTGAGGTATCAGGGAAAAAGGTGATACGATGGATTCTAACAAATCGTTTGAAACTGCTGTAACTGACTTTACCGGCAATGTTATGCCTGGCACAAAGGACTTCAAAAGCGGTCTTAGGTTTGAGGGGATTACCAGTGTTGGTAATTAATTCTTTAATTTCATCAATATAGGGTTTAAGTAATTCCTGCTTTTTTTGCAGGACGCCCTGGTAATTCCGAGAGTATGTCGTGTGGCAGTTGATCGCTGTGCTCTTTTTTTTCAGAACAGTGATCTTCAACTTTCGTGATGTACTTTCTGACGGTTTTACGGTCATGACCCAAAATGTGTGCGATGTGGGCTATCTTCTGACCATCGCAGCGTCGTCGGATGATTTCTGATACATCCATAATTGTGATCCTTTTATATGCCATTTTTATCTCCAGTTATTTTTACTTTTTCTGAAGGTAAAAGTAGCAATTATTTTATGGTTAACAAAATCATGGGTGGGTAATACTTTTGAGCCAGAAAATGGGGAATGTTTATGACCCTGAAAGCTCAAAAACTGGGGAATGCTTTTGGCCCTAAAACCCCCAAAAGTGGGGAATACTTATGACCCTAAACAGATTTTACTGGGGAATAATTTTGACCCTCGACAATCTTTAAAAGAATTAAAGCAAAATTTACCAATAATTGATAAAAAAAATGCTTGTATCTGATGAAAAAAATTTTTATACTAATCATCCAAAATTTTTCTAAATATAATGAATTTCGTTAAATATTGTACATTTTTTTAATATATTTGAGAAATATTTTAAAATTTCTGCTTTTTCACTTCAACATACAATCTTAAAATATAATTATAATAATCTGGAGGACCAAACAGATGGCAGATATTAAATTAATTCCACCCCATAGTGTCTCGGAATTGAAAATTTTGCTCCTAAAAGGAGAAGAGTTAGATGAAGAATTGAAGCGTGCTGAATCGTTGCCAAAAGTGATGATTACCAGCCGTGAAACATCTGATCTAATTATGTTAGGTATTGGTGCCTTTACTCCTCTCGAAGGATTTATGGGTAAAGAAGATTGGAAAAGTGTCTGTGATTCCTATCAGATGGCAGATGGGACCTTCTGGCCCATTCCTATTACACTATCTGCCTCGAAGGATGTTGCCGATAGTATTTCGGAAGGCAGTGAAATCTGTCTGGTGGACGCGGATACCAATGAAATCATGGGGACAATGAAAGTTACTGAAAAATATACCATCGACAAAGTGCATGAATGTAAAACCGTTTTCCGTACAGACGATACCGAGCATCCGGGAGTACAGAAAGTGATGGCGCAGGGAGAATTTAACATTGCCGGTCCCGTCAAGGTCTTGAGCGAAAGCTCTTTTCCAGAAGAATTTTCCGCTACATATCAGCGCCCCGCAGAAAGCAGGGCAATCTTTCAGGAAAAGGGATGGATAACCATTGCAGCTCTCCAGTTACGGAATCCAATGCACCGTTCACATGAATACCTCGCAAAGATTGCGCTGGAAGTCTGCGATGGTCTGTACATTCATCAGCTCCTCGGAAAACTGAAACATGGCGATATTCCAGCAGATGTGCGCACCCGCTGTATAGATACTCTTGTACAGAATTATTTTGTCAAAGATTCAGCTATCCATGGCGGATATCCGATGGAAATGCGCTACGGCGGTCCGCGTGAAACCTTGCTCCACGCCGTATTCAGGCAAAATTACGGCTGTACACACCTGATAGTAGGCAGGGATCATGCCGGTGTGGGGGATTACTATGGTCCGTTCGATGCTCAAAAAATCTTTCATGAAATCCCGGAAAATGCCCTTAAACTGAAACCGCTCCCCATTGACTGGACATTCTGGTGCTATACCTGCAATGGAATGGCTTCCATGAAGACTTGCCCGCACAGCAGGGAAGAACGCCTGTTTCTGAGTGGAACAGCTTTACGGAAAAACCTTTCCGAAGGTAAAGAGGTACCGGCGGAATTCAGCAGACCGGAGGTCCTGGAAATCTTGCGTGACTATTATGCAAACCTGAAAGAGAAGGTAGAAATTAAAGAACACAAGTTTTCAAAGGGCGGTTGATCAGGTGAATCTGAAAAAACATGAGTATCCAAAAAAGACCTCATAAAAATAAATTTTACTTTATATGTGAAAAAATCTTTTCCTTTAAGACATTTAAAAAAAAAGCCTATGAGAGATTCCCTCGTAGGAACTAAGTTAAACAGGTAGGAATAAAATTAAATTTAATTTTATATTAACATTTAAAAAATTGACGACATGCAAAGAGACATGCATTTTTTACAAAAACATACAAAAAATGACAAAATTAAAGCCCTACTTTAAATAAAGCAGGGCTTTTTAAATTATTGGTTTTATTGATATTTTGCTTGTACGCCAACAGGGAATCGAACCCCGAACCTACTGATTAAGAGTCAGTTGCTCTGCCAATTGAGCTATTGGCGCAAAACATTCATTTTTGTCAATGCGGCAAAAGGGAATCGGACTCTTGGGCAAAAAACCCACTGATTAGAAGTCGGCTGCTCTGCCAGTTTGAACTATTGGCGCATTTTACATCAAAAGTGAGCCTGGAAGGATTCGAACCTTCGACCAACGGCTTAAAAGGCCGCTGCTCTACCACCTGAGCTACAGGCCCCAAAAATAAAGTAATAATTTAAATATTACATTAATAAAAGTCAAATAAAATATTTATACTTTACTTTAATTGTTCTTAAAACAACAAAATAAATTCAAATAATATTTTAATAATGTCAATAATTTTTTATTTTTATTCTTTGTCATCATTTATTCCATTAAATTTGATATTCTATTCTTCCTCTCCCAAACCTTAACTTATTCCACATTCTCTCATGTAAATAATAAATAAACAATTTGATTACAGTATCTAACGAACCAATGCTTATTGACAAAACTGCTTTTTTTGTGAACATAAATACAACAAATGTAGTTATTAGAATTGCAATGATTCTCCATGTTATTGTTTTAAGGATGCTTCTTTTTCGCGTTTCAATCATTTTGAACCTCATATTTTTGGTTTACTATCATCTTTTACATATGGTCCGTAAAAACTAACATACTTGAAGGCATCATCAGGTGATATAACCACAGCTATACCTTTCCGGTTCTCTGCATATTGCAGAGCCACATGTAATATAGCTCCTGTTGTAGGTCCGACCATAATACCGGTTTTTCTTGCTGTCTCGATCCCCGTATGATATGCATCTTCATCTTCAACCTCGACAATATCGTCTATCACGGATTTATCCAGAATTCCCGGCACAAATTCTTTGCTGAGGTCGGATATTCTCTTCATACCGGGCAAGTTATGCTCTGCCTTAGCTGGTTCAACTCCTATTATTTTTATAGTAGGCTTCTGCTCTTTAAGATATTTCCCAACACCGGTTATTGTTCCACAGGTCCCGAATCCTGCGAAAAAATAATCAACTTTGCCTTTAGTCTGCTGCAATATCTCAGGACCTGTAGTTCTGTAATGCCCTTTAACATTCAGTTCATTTTCGTATTGATTCGGACTTATATAGCTTTCTCCGTTCTTACCCTTTAACATACCTGCAACAAGCCCTCTTGCTCCTTCATTGGGGAAAAGAGGGCATAATTTGTCATCAGCCTCCCATAAAGCCTTTATCCCCAATAATCTCAATAATATCTTTTTTTCTTCAGGAATTCTTTCAGGGACAGCTATTTCAATTGGTATGCCTCTGGCGTTTGCAAGAGCCGCCAGAGCAATACCGGTATTACCAGATGAAGGTTCAACTAAGGATTGCCCTTCTTTAATCTCAATTTCTTCTAACATTGATAAAGCAATTCTATCTTTAACAGACCCGAATGGATTATACCTTTCTAATTTTAGGAAAATTGGAAAGTCTGTGTTTTTGTTAATTCTGTCGTTCAACATTACCATCGGCGTTGGGTTTTCAGGGTTAGCTATTAAATCTATTATGCTTTCATAAACTCTTAATTTATGATTTGATTTAGCCATTTTTACACCATTAAATTTTTTATCTTGTTTTTCAATATAACTTAACAGAGTAATTTAAAA